>JAHUZY010000501.1 GCA_019264505.1 Phenylobacterium sp.
TGATCGCCGCCAGGGGCCGCCACAGGCCAAGCTCTCCCAACCTCAGCGACTGGCGACCGGCCAGGATGGCGGCGAAGGGAATGTTCGAGGTCTGGCTGGCGAAGGGTTCCCAGGCCGCGCCCAGGACCCGGCGCCGCTTGGCGTCGATGCTGGTGGTGCCGGCGATGGCGAGCACCAGCAGGGTGCCAAACAGGGTCATGCCAGCCTGGTCGCCATTGACGATGAGGTGGCCGATCGCCCAGATCGCCACGCCCCAGAGGAACGGGTGCCGGGTGATGCGCAGGACGCCCTTCACCGCGTCCTCCCGCTGCAGCACGCTCTCCTGCTTGACGCTGGTCGGGTTAGGCGTCGTCAGGCCGATGACCACAAAGAAGATGGCGATGAACTGCAGCAGCAGCTGGATGTGCCGGGTGGCCTCGCCCACGCCCCAGTAGACCTCGTTGGCGGCGTCCCCGCGCACCTGGCCATAGGCCATGATCATCCAGGCGAGCCCGGCCACGGAGGCGAGGGAGAAGAGCCCCATATAGGCGCCCTCGCCGATACGGCTCACCAGCACGTCCCGGACCCGGGTGCCGGAGATCAGCAGGTGAATCAGGACGAAGAAGGCTGCAGCGGCGGTCAGCTGGATCATGTGGTCGTCCCCCGAAAACCGCCGGACCATCCCGCGATAAATTTACAGCGTCAAGAGAAGGCTTCGTCCGGTTCGTCGTCCTCGAACAGGTCGCGGGTGCGCGGCTCTCCCCGGCGCGGGGCGGAGGATCTGGTGCGTGCGGGCGGCGGCGACTCGTCCCACGGCGGCGCTTCCGTCTCGGGCGGCGGCGATCGCGGAGCCGGCTCGGGCCGGGCGACCATCTGCGGCGGCGGGGCGGGGGTCGGCGGAGCGGTCGGCCGCGGCGGGCTGGCGCGACGCAGGATGGCCTCGACCCGGGCGATCCAGCGATTGGCCTCCTGGATCGCCTCAGCTGGGGAGGGGGCGTTGCGTTTGGCCTCGTCGCCGGGCGCCCACAGGGTGACTTCGAAATCCGGATAGCGGGCGTCGTCAAACACGAAGCGAAGCGTCACCTGGCCGCTCCCGGGCGTGGTGCGTTCCAGAGCCCGCCGGCCCTCGCCGCGATAGGCGCGGGCGCGCACCTCGCCATCGACGATCAGCTCGGCGCCCACCAGTTCGTCGATGCGATAGACCAGGCACCAGGCGCCCTGGTCCCAGGCGACGGCGGCCAGGCTGCGGGCGAAGTTGAACCCCACGCCCCGACCATTGGCGATCAGCACCGCGTCGGCGGGCAGCTTCAGCACATTGCGAAACGCCCGCCGGATACGGCGGTCTTCATCCATGAACCAGATGGCTGCGCTGCCGGCAAAGGTCACCGCCGTGCCCGCCAGGGCCAGCCAAAGGAGCAGTCGCGCCGTCTCATCCATGAGGCGGAAATCTACCCCCGTTCGTCGCGCCCGGAAAGCGGCTCAGAGGTCGAGTTCAACCACCAGGGGGACATGGTCCGACGGCTTTTCCCAGCCGCGGACATCCCGATGAATCTCGCAGCCGCGCAGGCGGTCGGCGGCCTGGGGCGACAGCAGGGCGTGGTCGATGCGGATGCCGTGGTTCCGCTGCCAGGCGCCGGCCTGATAGTCCCAGAAGGTGTAGGCCCCCGGCGTCCCGTCGGCCTGCATGTAGGCGTCCGACAGGCCAAGCCACTTCAGAGCCCGGAACGCCTCGCGTGAGCGGGGCTGGAACAGGGCGTCGTCGAGCCACTTCTCGGGGTTTTCCGCGTCCCGCGGCTCGGGAATGACATTGTAGTCCCCCATCAGAGCCAAGGGCTCTTCCAGCGCCAGCAGGCCCTGGGCATGGCGGTGCAGACGCGCCATCCAGCCGAGCTTGTAGTCGAACTTCTCGGTGGTCACCGGATTGCCGTTGGGCAGATAGATCGACGCCACCCGAACCGGGCGCGGACCAGAGACGACAGCTTCGATATAGCGGGCCTGCTCGTCGCTCTCGTCGCCCGGCAGGCCGCGGGTCACGTCCTCCAGCGGGGTCTTCGACAGGAGGGCGACGCCGTTATAGGTCTTCTGGCCGAGGACCTCGACATTATAACCAAGCCGTTCAAAGGCTTCGGCCGGGAACTTCTCCTCGACGCACTTGATTTCCTGCAGGCAGGCGACGTCAGGGGCGACTTCTTCAAACCAGCGGACAACCGTCTCCAGCCGGGCGTTGACGGAATTGACGTTCCAGGTGGCCAGGCGCATCGCGGTCTCCAGGTCTTAGCGAAGCGCGAAGCTAGAGGGGCCGGCTGTCCGGCTCAATGGGCCTTGAGGCGGGTGCCTGACCTCAGATCGAGAAGCTGACGCCGCAGCCGCAGCTGGACTTGGCGTTGGGGTTGCGGATCTTGAACTCCGCGCCGACCAGCTCGTCGACGAAATCGATTTCCGAGCCCTTCAGCATCACGAGCGACATCTCGTCCACCAGGGCCGCAGCGCCATCCCGCTCGATGCGCAGGTCATCCGGCTCGGCCGCGTCCACCAGGTCCAGCTGGTACTGGAATCCCGAGCAGCCGCCGCCCTCGACGGCGATGCGGAGCATGATCGGCTTGCCCTGGGCCTGGCTGATCGCCTTGAGCCGTTCGGCCGCCGCGGCGGAGAGGGTGAGATCGCGTGTGGTCATGGCCTGTTAAATCAACCTGTGGCCTGGACTATATGAGGACTTATGCGGCCTCGACCAAGGGGCTCGTCCGAATGAAGGGTTCAATGGCCGCCTCCCTGCCTTTCCGCGTCGCCTATGCCGAAGATCCCACAGCCTCTCTCGGGCGCAAGGTCGCAGAGGCCGAAAGCGCCACCCGCACCCCGTTCGCCCGGGACCGGGACCGCATCATTCACTGCACCGCCTTCCGGCGCCTGAAGGAAAAGACCCAGGTCTTCGTGGCCCATGAGGGCGATCACTTCCGCACCCGCCTGACCCATTCCCTGGAGGTGGCGCAGATCGCCCGGTCCCTGGCCGCGGCGCTGGGCCTGGACGCCGACCTCGCCGAGACCATCGCGCTCGCCCACGATCTGGGCCATCCCCCGTTCGGTCATGCCGGGGAGGACGAGCTGCAGGTGCTGATGGAGGCCTATGGCGGGTTCGACCACAACGTCCAGACCTTCCGCGTGGTGACCAAGCTGGAGCGCCGTTATCCCGGCTGGGACGGTCTGAACCTGACCTGGGAGACCCTGGAAGGGGTGATCAAGCACAATGGGCCGGTGGCCTCCAAGCTCGACCGTCCGTCCTGGAGCGCCATCGCCGAGTTCGACGCCGAATACGGCCTGCGCCTGTCGACCTGGGCCTCGGCTGAGGCTCAGGTGGCGGCGCTGGCTGACGACATCGCCTACAACAACCACGACGTGGACGACGGGGTGCAGGCGGGCCTGTTCCACCTGAAGGAGCTGCTCGACGTGCCGCTGATCGGCCCGATCCTGCATCAGGTCTATCGGGATCATCCCGGCCTCGACGCCGGCATCACCCGCCTGGAGGCCGTGCGCCGCATGATTGGGGCCATGGTGGATGACGTGCTGGTCGAGACCCGCCGCCGGGCGGAGGTCAACGCCGTTTCCAGTCCCGAAGGCGTGCGGATGATGTCGGGCGCCCTGGTGGCCTTCTCGCCGGACATGGTCGAGGACCTGGCCCAGCTGCGCGCCTTCCTGATGGAGCGGATGTATCGCCACTGGCGGGTCAATCGCACGCGCAGCCAGGCGCGCCGCATTCTGGCCGAGATGTTCGGCTTGTTCATGCAGGAGCCCGACGTCCTGCCCACCGAATGGTTCGCCCAGGTCAAGGACCGGGGAGAGGCCGGCCGGGCCCGGGTGGTGTGCGACTACATCGCCGGCATGACCGACCGCTACGCCATCGAGGAGCATCGCCGGCTTTTCCACCTCGATGTCTGGAACTAGCCCGCTTTGAAGGCCGCATGGGCGGTGCGCCTTCGATAGACTGGCGCCACGTTCCGCCTGATTCGCGGCGGGACCAGATACCCTTTTGCCCGCGGAGCCTACGCGATGTCCGACCATGATCGCGGCGCCTATACGCCCCCCACCGACGCGCCGCTGTCCTTTGACGCGCGCCAGCCGGTGCGCGGCTCGCGCCCGGCGCCGATGATGCTGGTGATCAGCGCCATCGTCCTGGTGGTGCTGGTGGTGGCCATCGTCCTGATCTATCGCTCCGGCGCCCGGGAAGCTGGCGATCCGCCGCAGACCGTGGGAACCCCGGTCGGTGAGATGAAGACGGCGCCGGCGCCGGAGGATCAGCCCGTCGATCCCGCCACGGGTCTGCAGATCTACCGCTCCGAGGACGGGGCGCCTGCCCCGGCCCCACCCCACTTCGTCCCCCCGCCCGACGCGCC
>JAHUZY010000029.1 GCA_019264505.1 Phenylobacterium sp.
CGCCCCGCATCAGCACGCCTGAGAGGTCCGCCCCGTCGATCCCCTCGGCCGGCGGCTCCAGGCCCGCCATGGCCGCGATCGTCGGCAGCAGATCAAGGTTGCTGGCCAGGGCGTCAGAGACCGTTCCGGCGGGAATCGTCCCCGGTCGCCAGGCGATGAAGGGCACGCGGTAGCCGCCCTCCCAGGCCGCCCCGCCCTTGCGGTCCCGGTAGGGGCCGGCAGAGCCTTCGAACCACGGCCCGTTGTCGGAGGTGAAGACCACCATCGTGTCCTCCGCCAGGCCGAGGGCCTCCAGCTTGCGCAGCAGGCGGCCCACCTGGGCGTCGACCTCCTCGACCACCTCGCCATAGTCGCCGGCCGGAGATCCCATCGGGTCATCGGGATTGGGGCGCAGGGGCACGTGCGGGGCGGTCAGGGCCAGCAGGATGAAGAAGGGCTCATCGCGGTGGGCTTCGACGAAGGCCGTGGTCTCGTCGAAGAAGTGCTCGGTCAGCTTGGCGAAGTCGGCCTTGGACTCACTCATCGGCGCCTCGCCCTGCCCGTCATAGAGGGTGAGGGGGCGCATATCGTGGCTGTAGGGCAGGCCCATGAAGCGGTCGAAGCCGAACCGCTGCGGCGGCCAGTGGGGTGAGACGTGGCCCAGGTGCCATTTGCCGATCAGGGCGGTGGCGTAGTCGGGCTTCAGCAGCCGCGGAATGGTCGGCGCTTCGGGCGGTAGGCCGTTGGTGTCGGCCGGCTGGATCACCTCGCGCGCCAGGCCGTGGCGGATGGCGTAGCCGCCGGTGAGCAGGCCGGCCCGCGACGGCGTGCAGACATTGGCCGAGGCGTAGAAGTCGGTCAGCCGCGCGCCCTCGGCGGCCATCCGGTCCAGTTGCGGCGTGCGGATCAGGGTCCCGCCATCGCAGCCGATGTCCCCATAGCCGAGGTCGTCGGCCAGGATGACGATGAAGTTGGGCTTGCGCGGCATATGAGACCTCCCGGGGGCGGTCTTGGCGCCGCCACCTGGTGAAGGTTGCCCGCAAATGGCCGCCGGAGGCAATCTTGGCGCTGCGCTGTTCGGGGAACCAAACGACGTCCGGACCCTTATGGCGACATGACCTGGTCCCCTCGCGCCCTGCGCCTTTCGCCCCTTGTCGCCGCGCTCGCCCTGGCCGCCTGTTCGCCTGGACCGGCGGAAGACGCGCCGTCTCAGCCGCCGGCGCCTGCGAGGCCGGCGTTGTCGCCTGATCCCGCGCCAACGGCGGACCCGCCGGCCGGGACGGTGGGTGGCGATGGCTCGGAGATCAACTTGCAGAGCCTGACGGCGGAGGATCTGAACGCCGAGCCCCTGGCGGGTGAACTCGCCTGCAGCTTCTCAGGTCAAGATGAGGCGGTTCTGCTGCTGGCCCGAGGCGACGTGGCCTCCGACGATCCGGCCTTCGGCGCGGTCAAGGTCTCAGGCTATGTGGAGCGCGTCGCCGCCCCGGGCGGTTTCGACGGCATGCTCAATGGGACAAGTTTCGCCGGGCGGGGCAAGACGGTGGAAATCGAGGTCACCGGTCCGGCGCACGGGGGCGGGGAGTCACCGCCGCGGCCCGCCACCCTGACCTATCAGCGGGCCGACGGGGCCAGCCGGGCGTTCGAGGGCCTTTGGACCTGCGGCCCCTGACCGGTCGCCAGGGGCCGCAGACCTGAATTCCCAGGCCTTCAGCTCAGGCGGACTTCGCCGACCTTGTCCTGGTAGTCCTGCTTGGGGTCACGGCCCATCAGCACCTTCACCCCGGCGAACAGGCTGTGCTCGTTCAGCCAGATCTGCGCCCGTTCCGGTTCGAACCGCAGAAGCTGCAGCTTGGGATCATCCTTGCCGCCCTCGTACCAGGCCGCCACGAAGGGGTTCCAAAGCCGCTCGATGGTGTCCTGGTCATTGTCGGGGACCAGGCGACCGTGGATGGTGGCGAACAGCTCATGGTCCTTGGACGCGAAGTGGGCCATGGCCCGATGGCCGGCGCCCGTGGCCTGCACCAGATCCACGCCCTTGGCGCTGAAGATCCAGATCGGGCCGCCCTCGTCGCCCTCGATCTGGGCGGTCATGGGCTGGCTGTGACCCTCCTCGACGTCGGTGAGGCCGAGCATCAGGGTGCGGTCGGACTTCAGCGCCTTCCAGAACTTGGCTTCGAGTTTGGCGAGATCGGCCACGGGGGGCTCCTTGGGATGAGGGTTTGATCCCAGCCGAACGGCGCCGAGGCGTCCCGCGTTCCGCCGCCTCGTCAGGTCCCCCGCACCTGGGCGCCGATGGACGCCAGATCTTCGGCCGATCCGAAGACCGCCCCGTCCGCCTCACCCCGCAGGGCGAAGCTGGGGGGAACCACTTCAGGGCCTTCGCCCGGCGGCAGGGGCGGGGTGTAGTAGCCCAGCGCATAGCCCCCGAGAGCGTAGCCCAACAGGTCCTGCAGCTCAGGCGACAGGGTTCGAGCGATCTCCGGCGGGCAGGCCAGATACTGGTTCTCCTCCTGCCGCAGCCAGCCGAGCGCATAGGTCAGGTTCAGACCCCAGCGGTCCTGGTCGCTGCGGTTGGCGCCGCCCCCATGGAAGACGCTGCCGGTATAGACCAGCACAGACCCCGCCTTCATCACCGCCTGGGTGATCTCGTGAGCCTGCGCCTTCCGGTCGTCGGGCCACGCGCTGGAGCCGGGGACCACCTGGGTCGCGCCGTTCTCCACCGTGAAGTCTGTGAGGGCCCAGATGGTGTTCAGCTGCGGCTCAATCCCCTTGAGATGCGCGCCCCAGGCCCAGCGGTCCCGGTGGATCGGCTGAGCGCCCTGGCCCGGCATGATGCGGATCAACTGCGTCAGATGCAGCTGCCAGCGCTCGCAATTGGCCTTCAGCAGATGCTCGCACATCCGGGCGATGCGGGGATCGGTCACCGCATCACGGACGGCGGGCGAACGCGCCACCAGGGCGCCTGTACGGGTGGTTCTGACGCCGGTGAAACCGTCCCGCCCCGCCGGCGTGGCCGCCACATAGGGCGAGAGCTCGGCGACCATTCCGGCCACCGCCTCTGGTGTCAGCACGCGGTCGAGGATCAGGGCGCCGTCGCGATCGAGGACCTCGGCCATGGCGGCCGTGGGCGCATCGGCGGGAAGGTGGACAAGCTCAGGCACAGGCGTCTCCCTGGGGGCTTGTCTGATCCGCTGACGCTCCGCCCCATGGTTGGCGCCCGCTGCGCCTCAACAATGGCGCACCTGCGCAATTCGTCCAGGGCGGTTGCTCGTCGCGCCGATGCGCGGCTAAGCTTGGCCTTAGCTTCCACTCAAGGCGGCGCCGGGAGGACGACATGGCCTACAAGTTCGAGATCTTCAAAGACAAGGCGGGTGAGTTCCGGGTGCGCTTTCGCGCCTCTAACGGCGAGATCATGTTCTCGTCGGAAGGCTACGCCGCCAAGGCCAGCGCCAAGAACATGATCGAGTCGATCAAGAAGAATGCGCCCGACGCCGACGTGGTCGACGAGAGCGCGAGCTAGCCGCGCTCGAACCCCGTTGATCGCCGCCTGCGGCAGGTCTTAGATCGCGGCTGGGCTTGGCCATGGGGCCCGGCCCAGATGGAGCGTGATCTTTATGAGCAAGGTGCTGATCATGGCCGCTGTGGCGGCGGCCCTGCTGGTTGCGGGCTGCAATACGGTCGCCGGCGTGGGGCGCGATATGCAGGCGGCCGGGACGGCGGTGAAGAACACGGCCGAGGACGTGCGCCGTTAGGTCGAGCCCGGCGACGGAAAACCGCCCTGCGGGGTTCCGTCGCCCTTCCATCCGGGCCTGGGCGGTCGCATATGGACGCCATGACCACGCCCCCGCGCCCCGGCTTCCTGACCGCCCTCAACCGTGGCCTGAAGGGCCGCTGCCCGGCCTGTGGTGAAGGCAAGCTGTTCTGGCGCTATCTGAAGGTCGAGCCGACATGTCCGGCCTGCGCTCACGACCTGGCGCAATACCCCGCCGATGATGGCCCGGCCTATTTCACCATCCTCATCGTCGGGCATGTGATCGTCGCCCCGCTCCTGCTGTTCCCCTTTATCTGGCAGGCGCCAGTGGCTGTCGTCCTGGTCTCCACCCTCCTGCCCCTGACCGGCCTGACCCTGCTGCTCCTGCCGCGGATCAAGGGCGCCTTCATCGGCGGCCTCTACGCCCTGGGGGTCAAGGAGAAGGACGCCGCGATGCATACGGCCGACGCCGCCGACTAGACCGCCGCCGCCCCCGGGCGCCCCCCCGCCCGCATGGCGGGCGCCCAAGCCGTGCTGGGGCGGAACCTTGACCGCGCGGGGTCGTTTCCTTCCCCGCGAGCGCCCGCTGGGGTGCGCTCTCGAGGCGGGACACACACATGTCGCTTGGCACAATTCTCCTGATCATCCTGATCATCGCCCTCGTGGGCGCGCTGCCCACCTGGGGCCACAGCCGCAGCTGGGGTTACTTCCCGTCCGGCGGCCTGGGTCTGGTCCTGCTGATCGTCCTCATTCTTGTCCTGATGGGCCGAATCTAGACCCCGGAGCAGCGGAAGCCCGTAGGGGCTTCCGC
>JAHUZY010000460.1 GCA_019264505.1 Phenylobacterium sp.
GTAGCCGGCGATCTCGAAGGCCTTGAGCATCACATCGGCCCGGTGGTTCCGCACCGCGCCCGAGCACAGCTCATAGCCGTTGCAGACGATGTCGTACTGGTAAGCCAGGATGTCGAGGGGGTCCTGGGTCTCCAGGGCCTCCATCTCGCCCTGGGGCATGGAGAAGGGGTTGTGCGAGAAGTCGACATGGTTCGACTCCTCGTTCATCTCGAACATCGGGAAGTCGACGATCCAGACGAATTCGAACCGGTCCTCATCCACCAGCTTCAGGTCGGTCCCGACCTTGGTCCGCGCAGCGCCGGCGAACTTGTAGAAGACCTTCGGATCGCCCGCGACGAAGAAGGCCGCGTCGCCCTGGCCAAGGCCCAGGGCGCCCATCAGGGCGTCGGTCTTCTCGGCGCCCAGGTTCTTGGCGATGGGGCCGCCCCAGCCGCCCTGGTCCTCGCTCCAGAAGATGTAACCGAGGCCCGGCTGGCCCTCCCCTTGCGCCCAGGAGTTCATGCGGTCGCAGAAGGCGCGGCTGCCGCCCTTGGGCGCAGGAATCGCCCACACGGCGTTCTTGGGGTCTTCCAGGATTCGGGCGAACAAGCCAAAGCCGCCGCCGCGGAAGTGGTCGGAGACCGCCTGCATCTGGATCGGGTTGCGCAGGTCGGGCTTGTCCGAGCCGTACTTGGCGATCGCCTCCCGGTAGGGGATGCGCGGGAACGGATAGGGGGTCACCGGCTTGCCGTTCGAAAACTCTTCGAACACCCCGTGCATCACCGGCTCGATGGCCGCGAAGATGTCTTCCTGGGTGACGAAGCTCATCTCGACGTCGAGCTGGTAGAATTCCAGGCTGCGGTCGGCCCGAAGGTCTTCGTCGCGGAAGCAGGGCGCGATCTGGAAATAGCGGTCGAAGCCCGCCACCATCAGCAGCTGCTTGAACTGCTGCGGCGCCTGGGGCAGCGCGTAGAACTTGCCCGCATGCAGGCGCGAGGGCACCAGGAAGTCCCGGGCGCCTTCCGGCGACGAGGCCGTCAGGATCGGGGTCTGGAACTCGTTGAAGCCCTGGTCGGTCATCCGCCGCCGGATCGAGGCGATCACCTGGCTGCGCAGCAGGATGTTGCGATGCAGGGTCTCGCGCCGCAGATCGAGATAGCGGTGCTTGAGGCGGATCTCTTCCGGATAGTCCGGTTCGCCAAACACCGGCAGGGGCAGCTCGGCGGCTTCCGACAGGACCTGAACGCCCTTGACCTGCACCTCAACCTCGCCGGTAGGCAGGTTGGAATTCACCGTCTCCGGCGTGCGGGCGACGACGACGCCGTCGATGCAGATCACGCTCTCGGCCCGCAGGCGCTCTACGGCTGCAAAGCCCGGAGTCTCCGGCGCCAGCACCAGCTGGGTCAGGCCGTAATTGTCCCGCAGGTCCACGAAGACGAGACCGCCATGGTCGCGCTTGCGGTGAATCCACCCCGAGAGGCGGACGGACTGCCCTGTGTCGCCAGCGCGAAGCTGACCGCAGGTGTGGGAGCGATATGGGTGCATGAGGAGTCGCAGAAAAAGCAGGGAAATCGAGGCGCGGAAGGGCGCATGCGGGGCCTGCCTTGTCAAGGCGAAGGACCGGCCACCGGCCGGCCCTGCAGCCCCGTCGGCTACTTCGCCGGGTCGACCAGGGCCTGATAGACCAGGGTCCGTGTGGCCGTTCCCAGGTCCGGCCCGCCCGTGCCGCCGAACCGCTGGATCATGCCGATGAAGACCACATCGTTGGTCGGATCGACCCAGAACCAGGTGCCGGCCGCTCCGCCCCAGCTCATGGTGCCTTCGCCCTCCAGGCCGCCGGCCTTGCGGGGGTCCTTGATGACCATGAAGTCGAGGCCAAAGCCCACTGCCTCATTGAAGCGCAGGCCCACCGAGCCGTTGGACGAGACCAGGGCCTTGGCCGGAATCATGTCGGTCCCCATCAGCTCCACGGTCGCGGGCGCGAGGATACGGACCCCGTCCAGCACCCCGCCATTGGCGATCATCTGGGCGAAGCGGGCATAGTCGGTGGCCGTAGAGACCAGACCGCCGCCGCCGGATTCGATGGCCGGGGGCTTGGTGAAGTCCTGGGCCGGTGCGCCGGCCAGTTCGCGGGCCTCCACCAGCTGGCCGCTCTTGGGATCGCCCACATAGACCGCCGCGCGGCGGCTGGCCGTGGCGGCGGGAACCTGGAAGCCGGTGTCGGTCATCTTCAGCGGCGTGAAGATCCGCTCGGACATGAACTGGCCGAGCGTCTGGCCGCTGAGCTTCTCGACGATGCGGCCCTGGAGGTCGACGGCGATGGAATAGCTCCAGTCGGTTCCCGGCTGGAATTTCAGCGGGATGGCGGCGGTCTTCTCCACCATCTCCTGAAGCGAGCTCGAGCCCAGGACGCGGGCCTGCTGGAACATGCGGTCGACCGGATGGTCGTCCGATAGGCCGTAGCCGAAGCCGGCCGTATGGCTCATCAGCTCGCGCATGGTCGGTTCGCGGCTCACAGGCTCAAGAATCGGCGCCCCATCGGCGTCGACCCCGGTCATCACCTTGAGGTCCTTCAGTTCCGGCAGGTAGCGGCTGACCGGATCATCCAGGCGCCAGCGGCCCTCCTCGAACAGGATCATCAGGGCCACGCCCGTGATCGGCTTGGTCATGGAGTAGATGCGGAAGATCGCGTCCTTCTCCATGGGCCGTCCGTCGGCCAGGCTGGCCTGGCCATAGGTGTTGAAGGCCACGATCTTGCCGTGGCGAGCCAGCAGGGTCGTCATGCCCGCCACCCGGCCATCGCTCACCGCCTTGGCCATGGCCGCATCCAGCCGCTCAAGCCGCTCCGACGAGAAGCCGACCGACTCAGGGCTGGAGGCGGGCGCCAGGGCCGCGGGCGCCCGCTGGGCCAGGACGGACGCAGGTGCGAGTGCAAGGGCCACGGCGGCGGCCGCCATGGCCAGATGATGACGTCCAAGCATGTGATGGCTCTCCCCAAGCGTTCGGCGCCGAACCTAGCGGAGAACGCTGCTCCAGCAATGGCCAAGCTGCTTGGGGCCGCAGCCTATTTGGGCTTGAACCGCTTACTGGTCGGGAAGCCCTTGGGCGCCAGCTTGCCGGCGCCTGCGCGGCGGCCCAGCCAGTCCCGCCACTCGCCCCAGACCCGCGTGCGGCCGGCCGGATCGATCCAGGTGGCCCCAGTCTCGGCTGAGAACACCGTGGCGTCGCGCAAGCCCCCCTCGCGGTAGGCCTGCAGCTTGACCCCCTTGCCCCGGGGCATCTCCGGCAGTTCGGCCACGGGGAAGATCAGGATCTTTCCGTTGTCGCCAATGACGGCCATGTGGTCGCCGCTCACGGCCAGGGTGGGAACCGCGCCGCGCTTGTCCACGGTCAGCACCTGCTTGCCGGCCCGGCGGGCGGAGACCGCGTCATCTTCATTGAGGATAAAGCCGTAGCCGGCCTTGGAGGCCAGCACCCGGCGGACGCCGGGCTTATGCGCAAACACATCGATGATATCGACCTGGTCCTCCAGGTCGATCATCAGTCGCAGAGGCTCCCCGTGGCCCCGGGCCGAGGGCAGCTTGTCGCAACCGATGGTGAAGAACCGTCCGTCCGAGGCGAGGATCAGCAGCTTATCGGTGGTCTCGGCCGGGACGATGAAGCCCAGCTTGTCCCCCTCCTTGAACTTCAGTTCGGAGGGATCCTCCACCTTGCCCTTGGCCGCCCGGATCCAGCCTCGCTCCGACAGGATGACGGTGATCGGCTCACGGGGGATCATCGCTTCCATGGCCGCCTCGGCGTCCACATCGGGGGCGTCGGCGAAGATGGAGCGGCGGGCGCCCAGCTTGGTCTCCTGGCCGAGCACCTTCTTGACCTCCTTGAGGCCCACTCCCACCAGCTTCCACTGGCGCGGTTCGGACTCCAGCAGCTTCAGCAGGCCGTCGCGCTCTTCTGAGAGTTCGCCATGCTCGCGACGAATCTCCATCTCCTCCAGCCGGGCCAGCTGCCGCAGGCGGGTGTTGAGGATGGCGTCGGCCTGCAGCTCGGAGAGCTTGAAGGTCTCGATCAGCTTGGCCTTGGGCTCGTTCTCGTGCCGAACGATGCGGATCACCTCGTCGAGGTTGAGATAGGCGATCAGCAGGCCATCAAGGATGTGCAGCCGGGCCTCGATCCTGGCCAGGCGGTGCCGGGCGCGACGCACCAACACCTCGCGCCGATGGTCGAGGAAGGCGCGCAGGGCCTCCTTCAGGCTCATGACCCGGGGCGTGCCCCGGGCGTCCAGCACATTGAGGTTCACCGGGAACCGGGTCTCAAGGTCGGAGAGCTTGAACAGGCTCTCCATCAGGACCTCGGGCTCGATATTGCGGCTCTTGGGCTCGAGGATCAGTCGGACATCCTCGGCCGACTCATCGCGCACGTCGCCCAAGAGGGGCGCGCGCTTGTTCTCGATCAGATTGGCCAGCTGTTCGACTAGATCGGCCTTCTTCACCTGATAGGGAATCTCGGTGATGACGATCTGGTAGGTCCCGCGGCCGGTGTCCTCCCGCGTCCAGGTGGCCCGGGTGCGGATGCCGCCCCGGCCGGTCTCATAGGTCTCGACCATCGAGGCGTGGGGCTCGACGATCACCCCGCCGGTGGGGAAGTCCGGCCCCTTCACATGGACCATCAGGTCGGCGGTGCTGACGTCCGGGGCGTCCAGCATCAAGAGGCAGGCGTCGATCAGCTCGCCGGCGTTGTGCGGCGGGATCGAGGTGGCCATGCCCACGGCGATGCCGCTGGAGCCATTGGCCAGAAGGTTGGGGAAGCCGGCCGGCAGGACCACCGGCTCTTCGTCCTCGCCGTCATAGGTCGAGCGGAAATCGACGGCGTCCTCGTCGATCCCGTCCAGCAGAAGCTGGGCGGCCTCGGTGAGCTTGCACTCGGTGTAGCGCATGGCCGCGGCGTTATCGCCGTCGATATTGCCGAAATTGCCCTGTCCGTTGATCAGCGGGTAGCGCTGGGAAAAATCCTGCGCCAGTCGGACCAGGGCCTCATAAACCGCCGTATCCCCATGGGGGTGGTACTTACCGATCACGTCGCCGACCACCCGGGCCGACTTCTTGGCCGATGAGTTCGGGTCCAGGCGCAGCTGGCGCATGGCGAACAGCAGGCGGCGGTGCACCGGCTTCAGGCCATCGCGCACGTCTGGAAGGGCGCGGCCGGTGATGGTCGACAGCGCATAGGCCAGGTAGCGCCGCGACAGGGCTTCGGTCAGCGGCTCATTGATGATGCGGTCGCCGTCGTCGTCGGACGGCGGAGGAACATGCTTGCTCATTGAT
>JAHUZY010000466.1 GCA_019264505.1 Phenylobacterium sp.
CCTCTACCGGGGCGACATGGACGCCGAATGGGCCGCCTATGGGCCGCCGGCCAAGGGCTATGCCGAGGCCTTCACAGCCGGGATCAACGCCTTTGTCGGCGAGATTCAGAGCGGCGCCCGCCCCCTGCCCGAAGAGTTCCAGATCGCCGGGACCACCCCAGATCTCTGGGCGCCGGAAGATGTGGTGCGCATCCGCAGCCATGGCCTGACCCGCAACGCCGCCGCCGAGGTCGAGCGCGCCCGCATCACCTGCGCGGCGGGTCTCGAAGCCAACGCCCTCAATCGCCGGCTGGAGCCGGACCATAGGCTGAGCATCCCCGACGGCCTCGATCCCTGCACGATTCCGGCCGAGGTCCTGGGCGACTACCGGCTGGCGACCCAAGGGGTGACCTTCAAGGCCGGTCAGGTGATGGCGCTCGCCGAGGATATCCCCGCCGACGCCATCGGCTCCAACAACTGGACCGTCGCGCCGTCGCGCACCGCCACCGGTCGGCCGATCCTGGCCAACGACCCGCACCGGGCGCACGGCGTGCCGTCCCTGCGCTACATCGTCCATATGGAAGCGCCGGGCTTTTCGGCCATCGGGGCCGGCGAGCCGGCCCTGCCGGGGATCTCCATCGGCCACAACGGGACCATCGCCTTTGGCCTGACCATCTTCCCGGCCGACCAGGAAGACCTCTATGTCTATGAGACCGACCCCGCCGATCCCAACCGCTACCGTTATGGCGAGGGCTGGGCGGCCATGGAGGTGGTCACCGAAACCGTCGAAGTCGCAGGCCAGGCCCCGCACACGGCGGAGCTGAAGTTCACCCGGCACGGCCCCGTGGTCTTCGAAGACCCGGACAACCACCGCGCCTATGCGGTGCGCAGCGTCTGGAGCGACCCTGGGACCTCGGCCTATTTCGGCTCGGCCGACTACATGACCGCGCAGAACTGGAACGAGTTCTCCACCGCCATGGGACGGTTCGGGACCCCCAGCGAAAATCAGGTCTATGCCGACACGGACGGCAATATCGGCTGGATCGCGGCGGGCCGCGTGCCGGTGCGCCAGGGCTGGGATGGCCTGATGCCCGTGCCCGGCGACGGCCGCTATGAGTGGCGAGGCTTCATGGACGCCGCCGACCTGCCCAGCCGCTACAATCCTGAGCAGGGCTGGCTGGCGAGCGCCAACCAGTTCAATCTGCCGGTCGACTATCCGGCCGAACGGGTCATCAGCTACGAGTGGTCGAACCCGTCGCGGATGAACCGCATCGCCCAGGTTCTCGAGGGCGACGTCTCGGTGACCCTGGCTGACGCCATGGCCCTGCAGACCGACCCGACCAATCTGACGGGCGCCGACCTTATTCCGTTGCTGGACGATATTGCAGACCCCGAGCCGCGGCTGGCCCAGGCCATCGCCCTGCTGAAGGGCTGGGACGGGCGAACCGAGGCCGACAGCGCGGCCGCCGCCCTGTACGAGGTCTGGCTGTTCAAGCATCTGGGTCAGGCCACGGTGCAGGCCGCCGCGCCGGCGGCGGCTCGCACCCTGATCGGCGGGGGCGACCAGCCCGCGATCAGCGCCTATCTGAACGCCGCCAGCCCCGCGGAACGGGCGCCGATCCTGGCCGCAAGCCTGACGGCGGCTGTCAATGAGATCACGCGCAGACTTGGCCCGGACCTTTCGGCGTGGGCCTGGGGGGATCTGCACCAGGCGCGCTTCGAGCACGCGCTCGCGCCCCTGTTGCCTGCGGACGCCGCCGAGCGGCTGGTGGTCGGCCCCGCTCCCATGGCCGGGACCATGCTGAGCCCGCTGGCGGCCAGCTGGCGGGCCAGCGACTATCGGGTGGTGTCGGGCGCCTCGTTCCGCATGGTCCTGGACGTGGGCGCCTGGGACAACAGCGTGGCGATCAATACGCCAGGCCAGTCGGGCGATCCGGGCAGCCCCCACTATCGCGACCTCTTCCCCCTCTGGGTGAAGGGCGAGTACGTGCCGCTGCTCTACAGCCGGCCGGCCATCGAGGCGGCGACGGAGACGGTGCTGACGCTCACGCCGAAAGCGGGCCCGCGATGAGCTGGTCCGGCAGGTCCGTGGACAACACCCGACCCGTGGAGGACTGACACCGTGAGCGCCAAGGTTCCTGTGGAGCTCACCGGCGTCTGGCGCCGGGAGGAGATCACCGCGCCCGGCGGCTACCGAGACGACACCACGCGCGTCTTCTGGGTCCAGGCCGACAGCTGGTACGGCGATATCAGGCTGAGGATCGACATCCCCCGCCGGGACGGGGCCACGGGCTTCGATGACTATGCCGACGCTGAGCTGGTCGAGCTGGCGGAGACCCAGGGCTTCGCCGGCCAGCTGACCGTGACGCCCAGACTGTGCGCTTGGCGACGGGACGTGGACTATCAGCCGCCAGGCCCCGTTCCTGACGAGGGGACCTGGAAGATCGATGGGGACATCCTCGTCGAAGGCGGCGTCCACATCGAATACGAGGAAATCTGGCGGCTTGAGCCGGGCAGTCGGGGCCTCCGCGCCGCCTTCGCCCAGGACGACAGCCAGGGGCTGCTGGTGCTGGCCGGCGACCATTTCCTGAGGATCGAGGGCCGCAGAACGCCGCTGCCTTCGGGGGAGTCTCTGCCGGCCCTGGTGAAGGCCGCCCTGGCCGCGGGCGACCGTGAGGGCGCCTGCGCACTGCTGGACATGCCCATCAGCTACGGTCGCATCGGGGACGACTGGCGGATCGTGCTGTCCACCCTGCCCTGGCGCGAGGGTCGACGGCTCTGGTCCTCGGCGCCTCGGTATGCACCGGAGACTGGGGAGCTTGTCGACGACCGTGGCGCGGTCTGGCGACAGCTTGAGGTCCACGATCCGGAGCGGCGGCTGCCGCACCTCTTCACCCTGGCCTCAGGCCCGGATGAGGCTGGCTAGCTTCAGGACGGGAGGGAGTCCAGGCGTCCGAAACGCGGCTGGTCTTCGGGCAGCACCAGTTCGCCGCGGGCCCGCCTTGCCTTCAGATAGCCGAAGGTGCGCGCCGTCTGGGCGAACAGGTGCTCGCCCGAGATCAGCCGGTCATAGCGCGCCGGGCGCTCGGCGCTGACCAGACGGGGATCGGGCTCGACCACCGTCTGGTAGTCGCAGGTGGCGAAGAAGGGGAAGCTGTAGCGCTCCTGCGCCACCTTGCGGACCCGGTGCGTGGTGGCGGTGAAGGTCCCATTGGTCCAGGCCTCCAGCATGTCGCCGATATTGATGACATAGGCGCCGGGCACGGGCGGCGCGTCGATCCACTGCCCCGCGCCATTCAGCACCTCCAGCCCCGGCGCGGTGCCCCGCAGGATGGTGAAGAACTCATAGTCGGTGTGAGCGCCGATCCCCTCGCGATCCTGAACCGTGGGATCGAAGGGATAGTGGATCATCCGCAGCTGGCTCGGGGGTTGGCGCCGGTGCGGCTCGAAGTGATCCTCCGGCAGATCGAGCGCCAGGGCGAAGCCGCGAAAGAGCTGCTGGGCCAGATTTGACACCGCCGAATAGTAGGCGCTGGCGGCCTCCCGGAAACCGGCCTGGTCTGGCCAGAGATTCGGGCCCAGCATCGGCGAGCCGGCGCCCGCGTCAGGCAGGTCGAGGTTGAGGTCATAGGCCTCCTTGCGGTCGATGGTCCCGCCGGGGAACACCTCCTCGCCCTCGGGCACATAGCCGCTGTGATTGACCGACCGGCCGATATAGCTGGCCATCTTGCGGTCGATGGGCTGGGCGAAGAAGGCCTTGGCCGCGGCCAGCACATCCTCGAACAGCGCCTCGTCCAGGCCGTGGCCCGACACATAGAGAAAGCCGACGTTCCGGGCCGCGGCCCCCATCTCGGCGGCCACGGCGCGCCGGGTGGCGAGATCGGAAGACCCTAGTCCGGCGATGTCGACCAACGGGATGCTGTCGAAGTTCGACCCGTGCATGTCTGGCCTCCGAGCTGGCGTCCATGATTACGAATTCTGCATTCCGTAATAACGCACACGCCGCAAGCCAGGCCGTGGCGGAGGGACTCCGATGCGCAGGAATTGGGCGTGGGGGGCGCATGGCGCCTGGATTCCGGGCGACCGGCCGCCCCAGCTTTCCCTGCCGGGCGAGCGCGTTGGAATATTACGTTTTGTTCTGATTGTAATACTCAGGGGGCGCGCCAGGACGGCGCGGCCAAGGATGGAAGGGGTATCCGCATGAAGTGGGTCAACGGATTACGCGCCTTGGCGATCGCCGCCGCAGGCAGCCTGGCGCTGGCGGCGTGCGGTCAGAACGCCGAGGAGACGGCCAAGGGGGCCGACGCCGTCGAAGAGTACACCATCGGCTGGACCATCTATGCCGGCTGGATGCCCTGGCCCTATGCCGAACAGGCCGGCATCGTGAAGAAGTGGTCGGACAAGTACGGGATCAACATCAAGCTCGTTCAGGTGAACGATTATGTGGAGTCCCTGAACCAGTTCACCGCCGGCACCCTGGACGGGGTGACCTCGACCAATATGGACGCCCTGACCATTCCCGCCGCCGCCGGCAAGGACACCACCGTGGTGATCGTCGGCGACTATTCCAACGGCAATGACGGCATCATCCTGAAGAACGGATCGACCCTGGCCGACATCAAGGGCCGCTCGGTCAACCTCGTGGAGAACTCGGTCTCGCACTATCTGCTGGCCCGCGGGCTGGTGAGCGCGGGCCTGGTCATGACCGACGTCTCGGTGGTCAACACCTCAGACGCCGACATGGTCGCCGCCTTCACCGCCCCACAGACCACGGCCGTGGTGCCCTGGAACCCGCAGCTGGCCGAGATCAAGAAGCAGCCGGGCGCGGCCGAGGTGTTCAACTCCACCCAGATTCCCGGCGAAATCCTCGACATGATGATCGTCTCCACCGAGGTCCTGGCGGCCAATCCGAACCTGGGCAAGGCCCTGGCCGGCATCTGGTACGAGACCATGGCCCTGAAGAGCGCCGACACCCCTGAGGGCCAGGCCGCCCGCGAGGCGATGGCCCAGATTTCGGGCACGGACCTGGCCGGCTATGAAGGCCAGCTCGAGACCACCTTCATGTACTACACGCCCCAGGACGCCCTGGCGGCGATGCTGAGCGAGGACATCGTGGCGGCCAATGACAAGGTCCGTCAGTTCAGCTTCCAGGCTGGTCTGTTCGGCCAAGGCGCCCGTTCGGTGGACGACATCGGCATCAGCTTCCCTGGCGACAAGATCCTGGGCAACGCCGAGAACGTCATGCTGCGCTTTGATCCGACCTATACCCAGATGGCGGTGGACGGCGCCCTCTAGGCCGCGCCACCCTGACGACACCCTGCGTAACCGCGTACCCCTGATCGAGGTGACCGCCCCATGCGCCGACTGCTGAACGCCAGGCCGCGTGGCGGCGGTCGCCTCCTTCTGGGCCTCTTGCCCATCGCCATCCTGGTCCTGCTCTATCTGGTGGCCTCCCAGGCCCGCCATGCGGAAAATCCCCGCGACAAGATCCTGCCGACCCCGGCCGCCATGGGCCAGTCCATGGAGATCATGGCCCTGCAGGAGGATCCCCGCACCGGCGAGATCCCCCTGGTGGCCGACACCAAGGCCAGCCTGACGCGCCTGGGGATCGCCGTGGGCGCTGCGGCCGCCACCACCCTGGTCCTGGGACTGTCGATCGGGCTCCTGCCCTATGCAAGGGCGGGCCTTGGCCCCCTGGTGGCGACCATTTCGGTGATCCCACCCATCGCGGTCCTGCCCATCCTGTTCATTGTCTTTGGTTTGGGCGAGACCGCCAAGATCGTGCTGATCTTTGTCGGCATCACGCCCTTCATGGTCCGCGACCTTGCCTCCCACGTGGCGGCCATCCCCGAGGAGCAGATCGTCAAGGCCCAGACCCTGGGCGCCTCCACCTGGCTGGTGGCCCTGCAGGTCGCCCTGCCCCAGGCCATGCCGCGGCTGATCGACAGCGTGCGGTTCTCGCTCGGCCCGGCCTGGGTGTTCCTGATCTCGGCCGAAGCCATCGCCTCGGATGTGGGCCTCGGCTACCGCATCTTCCTCGTTCGCCGGTACCTGGCCATGGACATCATCCTGCCCTACGTGGCCTGGATCTCGCTGCTGGCGGTGATCATCGACCTTCTGCTGCTGACCTGGAGCCGCACGGCCTTCCGCTGGGCCCACGCGCCGGGGGGCCGCCGATGACCCCGGTCCTGTCGTTCCGCAATGTCTGGGTCGAGTACGGCGACCATGTGGTCCTGGAAAAGGTCAGCCTGGACGTGGCGCCTGGCGCCTTCGTCTCTATCGTCGGCCCGTCCGGCGCCGGCAAGAGCACCTTCCTGCGCCTGGCCCTGGGCCAGGAGGCGCCCAGCCGGGGCGAGATCCTGCTGGACGGCGCGCCCATTCCCGCCGAGCCCGGCCCCGACCGGGGCGTGGTCTTCCAGCGCTATTCGGTCTTTCCGCACATGACCGTCCTGCAGAACGTGATGTTCGGCGCCCGCTGCGATCAGGCGCCGCTCACCGGCCTGCTCACCGGCGCCGCGCGACGCCAGGCCAGGGCCGAGGCCGTGGCCATCCTGGAGCAGGTAGGACTCTCAGCCTCCCTCAAGGCCTTCCCAAGGGCTCTGTCGGGCGGCATGCAGCAGCGCCTGGCCATCGCCCAGGCCCTGATCACCAAACCCCGCATCCTGCTGCTGGACGAGCCGTTCGGCGCGCTGGATCCGGGCGTGCGCCTGGACATGCATGAGCTGATCACCGGGCTTTGGCGCGAGCATGGGCTGACCATCCTGATGGTCACCCACGATATCAAGGAGGCCTTCAAGCTGGGCACCCGGGTGATCGCCGTGGACAAGCGCCGCCACGATCCCCACGCGCCGCACCGCTATGGCTCGACGGCGGTCTACGACTTCCCGCTGGACGACAAACAAAAGACCGCGATCCCCAGAGAGATCGCGGCCATGGCGAGCAGCGGTTGAGTTTGGGCTAGGCGAGACTGGCGATATAGGCGCGCCAGCCGCCCAGATGGGTGATGTCAGTGGCGCCCGCGAGCGCCCGGGGCTCGGCGACGAAGCCCTTCACCGTAGTCCCGTCCTCCAGGCTCACCGTACCGATGGCGAGCGGCGCCGGCACCTCGGCGGTGAACCCGCCGAAGCCCGCCAGGTCCAGCTCATAGACCTCCACCTCAATGGCCGCGCCGTCGGCCTCGCCCACATGGATCAGCGCCGGCTTGGGCGGCGTGGTCTGCGCCATCGCGTAGAGCCGGTAGGCCGGCGCCGTGCGGGTGCGAGCCACCAGCCGGGCGTCGCGAGAGGTCAGCTGCCAGTGCAGGGGCATGCCGGCCAGGTGGGCGCCGCCGACG
>JAHUZY010000477.1 GCA_019264505.1 Phenylobacterium sp.
CATCAGCACCTTTGGCGGCGGCATCGCCGGCGGCCTGGTGAAGACGCCGAACATCGATGCCCTGGCCGCCCGAGGCGCCAATCTCAGCCAGGCCTATGCCGGCCAGGCCACCTGCGCGCCGTCGCGGGCGATGATCATGACCGGGCGCTACGCCACCCGGCACGGTTTCGAGTTCACGCCGACCCCCAATGGCATGACCCGGATCCTGGAGATGTTCTACAATGACGGCTCGCGGCCCCATCCCATGCTGCGCGACGCCGAGGCGGCCAGAAACACCCCGCCCATGGCCGAGCAGGGCCTGCCCGGCAGCGAAGTCACCCTGGCCGAGGTTCTGAAGGCCCGGGGCTATCACACGGTCCACATCGGCAAGTGGCACCTGGGCGACACCGAGGAGTTCAACGCCAACGCTCAGGGCTTCGACGAGAGCCTGCTGATGGCCAGCGGCCTCTATCTGCCGGAGGACGATCCCAATGTGGTCAACGCCAAGGTGGACTTCGACCCCATCGACAAGTTCCTCTGGGCGCGGATGCAGGCCGCCGCCAAGTTCAATGGCGGGCCGATGTTCGCCCCGCGGGGCTATCTGACCGACTACTACACCGAAGAGTCGGTCAAGGTCATCGAGGCCAACCGCAATCGCCCCTTCCTGCTCTATCTGGCCCATTGGGGGATCCACACGCCCCTGCAGGCGACCCGGGCCGACTATGAGGCCCTGCCGGAGATCAAGGACCACCGCCTGCGGGTCTATGGCGCGATGATGCTGGCTCTGGACCGCAGCGTCGGAAAAATCATGGCCGCCCTGGAGGCCCAGGGCCTCGCCGACAACACCATCGTGGTGTTCACCAGCGACAATGGCGGGGCCGGCTATATCGGCCTGCCCGAGGTCAACAAGCCCTACCGCGGGTGGAAGATGACCTTCTTCGAGGGCGGCGTGCGGGTGCCCATGTTCATGGCCTGGCCCGACCGCATCGCCCCTGGCACGGTGATGAGCGATCCGGTCGCCCATATCGACCTGATGCCGACTCTGGCGTCGGCGGCCGGCGCGGCCGCCCCCACAGACCGGGTCATCGACGGGGTCGATCTGCTGCCCTGGCTGACGGGGCAGCGTCCCGCCCAGGCGCCCCACGACACCCTGTTCTGGCAGAGCGGCTACTATCGCGCGGTTCTGCACAAGGGCTGGAAGCTGCAGACCTCCGACCTGCCCAAGAAGGACTGGCTCTACAATCTCGTGGCCGACCCCACCGAGCAGACCAATCTGGCGCAGGCCAATCCCCAGAAGGTGGCCGAGTTAAAGGCCCTGCTGGCGGCCCACCAGGCGGCCGGTCGCGGGCCCCTGTTCCCCAATGTCGGCTCGGTGCCCGTGACGGTGGACAAGACCCTGGGCGACCCCGCCACCAAGTCCGACGAATTCGTCTACTGGCCCGGCTGATGACGCACGCCCCAGAGCCCCAGACCACCGCCGACGGCGTCGCCTATCTGCGCACGCCCGAGGCGGCCTTCGCCGGACTGACCGACTTCCCCTATGCGCCGCGCTACGCCAGCTTCCAGGGCCTGCGGATGCACTATGTGGACGAAGGTCCGCCGGACGGACCAGTGGCGTTGCTGGTGCACGGCATGCCCACCTGGTCCTATCTGAACCGGCATCTGATCCGGCGCCTGACCGCAGCTGGCTACCGGTGCATCGCCGCCGACCACATCGGATTTGGCCGCTCCGACAAGGTCGTGGACGACGGCTGGTACTCCATCGACCGCCACGTCCAGGCGCATCAGGCCCTGATTGAGGGCTTGGACCTGCGCAACATCACCCTGTTCTGCCAGGACTGGGGCGGGCCGATCAGCCTGGCGCAGGTGGCCCGCCAGCCCGAGCGGTTCGAGCGCCTGGTGATCATGAACACCTGGCTTCATCACGCCGCCTATGCGTACACGCCGCGGCTCGTTCAGTGGAACGCCCAATGGAAGCCAGATGGGCTGTTCGGGGCCAATGTGCCTGAGCGCCTCTCGCTGGGCTGGTTCATGGCGCTGGCCCTGGGACATATGGGTCCGCCCGACCTGTTCGCCCTGATCCAGACCGGGGCCAAGCCGGAGCTCAGCCCGGCCGGGGAGACGGCCCGGCGGGGCTATGACGCGCCGTTCGAGGGCCTCGGGCGCGAGGGCCATGCCGGCCCCCGGCGCTTCCCGCTGAGCCTGCCCTTCGACAATCCCGAAGGCGGCGCAGCCCAGGCTCAGATCGAGTGGCACTTGGCGCTCTCGACCTGGACCGGGCCGATCCACTTCATCTGGGGCGGCGCCGATGAGGTGTTCACCGAAGCCTGGGGCCGGACCTGGGCCGCAGGCTTCCCCCAGGCGAGCTTCGACCTGATTCCAGAGGCCGGCCACTTCCTGCAGGACACCCACGGCGATCAGATCGCCGATCTGTTTCTGCAACGGCGGGGAGCGGCCTAGCCGCCTAAAGCTCTTTCAGGCCAGGCTGGCGATCAGGCCCACTGTGGGCGGCGTCCGGCCCGCGACGAGATCGCTCATCGCCGTACGGACAGCGTCCGGGCCGGACACATGGCGCAGCGCCAGACTGCCCTCGAGCTCTTCCACCATCCGCAGGGTTTCGGTCTGGGTTCGACGCTGGATGACGCCGGGTCCCAGGTCGCCGTCGCGCTTGGCGATATGGGCCGGGATGAAGATGAAATCGTGGGAGGGCGCACCCTCCACCTTGCCGGCGGAGCGAGGCTGGTCCCAGTGGGTGGCGCCCACCGCGCAGCTGAGCTTCAGCTGCGGGCCGAAGCGGCGGTGGACGGCGCCGATGACCACCCCGTCCCCGGCCATGTCGACGAAGGCCGAGGCCACCGCCCAGTCCAGGCTGTCGATGTCCCCATAGGCGATCACCTGGTCACACAGTCCAAGCCCCTCGACGAAGGCCATATTGCCCGGGGAGGTCAGGCCGATGACCCGGGGCCGCGGCTCCGGGTGGCGGGCGAGCATGTTGAGCAGGCCGATGGCGGTCTTGGACGAGGCGCTGCCCACCAGCACCTGTTCGGCGCCGAAGAAGCCGTTGTCGACCAGATAGTCGTAGAGCAGGTAGCCGGTGCCCAGCAGGGGCAGGAGCAGGCACCGCTGGTCCTCAAGCGCCCGCATGGCCTCGGGCTCGCCGGTGGTCCGCTGATAGTGGTTGTAGAAGGCCGGTAGCTCCGCGCGGTGGGACGCGGCGTCCACAAAGCCCCGCGGACCCACCGCATCGGGCGTCAGGACGACATGAGAGGCGGTGGGGAAGAACCCATAGATTCGCTCGCCGACGGGCAGGTCGGCATGGCGCGAGGCCACCACATCAGCAAACCCCCAGACCGGGACCAGGCCCCAGGGCTCGGGCGCCGGGAAGTAGCCCCAATAGCCGATGGTGGCGCCCGAGAGCGCGTAGCTGACATTGTTGGCGGTGAGCGCGAACCGGTCGATGGCCAGCAGAACTTGGCCTTCGGCCAGCTCTGGCTGGGGAAGCTCCACGAGACGGCTCTCGGTCAGCGCGTCGCGGCGCAGCTGGAGTTGGGTGATCCCGGCGTCACAACCTTGCGCGGGCGCAGGGAGAGCAGCAGGAAAACCACGGCCAGGGCCGCCTGGGCAACCGTAGTGTAGTGCTCGGGCGGATGATGATCCCCCGCCCCGCGGCCGAACCAGGCGTCCACGGCCACAAGCCCCCGCTCGAGGATCACCAGCAACAGGAAGAGCGGGACCAGGCTGCGATAGCGCAGGGCCACGGCCAGCTGGGCCAGGCCATGGGGGATCTGCAGGGCGCCGTACCAGGCGAAGACCGCCACGATGGTCTCCCGCCGGGTGGACAGATCGATGCCGGCGATGGTCCCGGCTCCGCCGTCCGGCAGGCCGTAGTGGATCAGGCCGGGGACCAGGGAGCCCAGGGCCGAGAGTCCCAGGAACCAGGCCGACACCGCCGCCCCGCCATAGGCCGTATTGGTGGACGGCGGCAGCAGACCGGCCCAGCGCATGGCTAGCTGACCGACAGGAAGGCGGTGACCGCGGCCACCAGCGCGTCGGCGGCGTCTTCCTGGATGAAGTGACCGGCGCCCGGGATGATCTGGTGCTTCTGGCCCTGGGCGCCGGGAATGCTCGCCTGGGCACGGACTTCCCAACCCTTGGCCACGGGATCCAGTTCGCCGAACAGGGTCAGGAACGGCTTTTCAAAGCGCTGGAGCTTCTCCCAGGCCGCCTTGTTGAGGGGCACGCCGGGATTGTCCGGCTGGACGGCGATCAGCAGGGGGAAGGAGATCAGGCCCCACTCATAGTCCGACGACGGGAAGGGCGCGAGATAGGCCGCCCGCTCGGCCTCGCTCAGCTTGTTCTCCATGCCCTGGTCGAGCATGGGCCAGGGAAAGGCCGTGGCGGCGTTCATCATGCCGACCCACATCTTCATGAAGTCGCTCTCGCCCTCGCCGATGGGCAGGCCAGTATTGGCCGCCACCACCCGGTCGAACCGATCCGGATGCTCGGCCACCAGATAGAGGCCGATGGTGCCGCCCCAGTCCTGGCAGAAGAGGGTGATGTGGCGCAGGTCCATGGCGGTGAGCCACTTGCCCATCCAGTCGTAATGGCGGGCCAGAGTGTAGTCTTCCTTGGCGGCCGGCTTGTCCGAGCGGCCACATCCCACCAGGTCGACGGCGATCACCCGACGCCCCGTGGCCAGCAGGCCGGGGATCATCTTGCGATAGAGATAGGCCCAGGTGGGGTTGCCGTGCATCAGCAGGATCGGCTCGGCGTCCCTTGGCCCTTCGTCCACATAATGGATGCGGATATCGGTCCCATCGTCGTCCTGGATGGTGAGGTAGTGCGGCGCCCACGGGAAGTTGGGCAGGTTTGAGAAGCGCTCGTCGGGGGTGCGCAGGACTTTCATGGCGGTCTCCAGGAGCCGGCCGGTCTCAGCCGGCCAGGATCGGGGTCGAGTTCAGTTGGGCGTGAAGCAGGACGATGTGGCCAAGCGCCGCGGCCAGGGCGAGCGCCAGGGCGACCCAGACCTTGGGTCCGGCAAGGGTCATGATCTGGGGCTTGGTCGGGAATGAATAGGTCTGCGGCATGGCCGCGAACTTGAATTCGTGGGCGCCGGCGAACCGGGGATCGAGCACGAGGGCGGCCAGGTCGCGGCGGCTGCGGTAGCGCATATAGCCGATGATCGACCAGCCGGGGTCAGCCTCCACCCCCCAGGCGTCGAAATAGCCGCCGATCTTGCGCGCCGCGATGGCCGGGTGGCCGCCCCGGGCGAACAGGGCCGGCAGGAACATGCGGGTATAGCCCTCCATGACCTGCCGGGCTGGCTTGGGCGCGCCGCTCTCGGGATCTGGAATGTCGCCAGGGGCGAACCGCACCAGGTTGAGCATGAAGAACTCGCGGCCGTCGTCGGCCTCGAAAAAGGCCTGCAGGGTCGCCGGATCATTGCGCCCATCCATCTCCAGCCCCGTGGCGATCAGATCGGCCAGGAAGGACTGAACCTCGGCCTTGGACAGGGGGCCGCGCCAGTTGACGTACCAGGCGAGGAACAGGGTGTAGGCCAGCAGGGCAAAGCCCCAAGGCAGCAAAAGGATCGCCATCAAACCCCCCAATCGCGCGCCTCTTATGGCACGCCTAATGTCATTATATTCGCAAGCCTTGCCTTGGCAACCGCCTTGCCGGGGTCGCGGCTCAGCGCTGGGCGTTCATGCGGCGGCTCTGGCGGACCTCTTCGGTCCCCGCCGGCAGGGAGATCAGGTCTCCGTCCCGACCGATCTTCAGTGGACCAGAGAACTGGCCGCGGGCGTCGCCCAGGAAGGGGCCTTCCAGGGCGCGGACCGGCAGCGGCGGCACGATGTGGTTCAGCAGCAGGAATTTCACGCCGGCCCGTTCAGCCAGCTGAGCGGCCTGTTCGGGCGTGGTGTGATAGTCGGTGATGTCCTCAAAGATCCTGGCGAGATTGGCGCGCCCAGCCGCCTCGGCCGCGGCGCGCTGGCGGTTCACCAGATCGATGGACAGGGCCTCGTGAACCAGCAGGTCTGCGCCCCTGGCCTGGGCCTCCACCACCGGCGAGGGGGTGGTGTCGCCGCTGATCACGGCGCTGCGTCCCTTGTAGTCGAACCGGTAGCCGACCGCGGGCTCGATGGGGTCGTGAGCGACGCGGAAGGCGGTGATCTTCAGATCGGGCTCATCGAGGATCACCAGGCTCGTCTGGCCCTCCGGGATCGTATAGGGGCGCGGCGTCGCGCCATAGCCGGAGGGCGGGGTCACGTCCGGCCCGTGGTGGGCGACGCGGTAGCCCTGGTCCAGGCTATAGGCCTGGGCGAAGCCGGCCAGCACGGTCTCGACCCCTGGCGGCCCATAGACCGGGGTCGGGGCCGCCGCCGAGCTCGTCGCCCAGCGTTGCATCAGGAGCTCCCCCAGCCCGTCCATGTGGTCGGAATGAAAGTGGGTCAGCAGAATCGCCTCGACCCGGGCAGGCGGCAGGCTCATCAGGGTCAGATTGCGGCTGGCGCCGGACCCTGCGTCGACGATGAACAGCCTCTGGCCGGCGATCACCGCCGTGCACGGTCCGCCCCGGGCGACATCAGGCATGGGCGAGCCGGCGCCGCACAGGGCTACATGCAGTCCGTCGGGCAGGTCGGCCAGGGGATCAGCCGCCATGTTGCGCGCCATCAGCCGGTCCATCATGGCCAGCGCCAGGGGGCCGCGGGCGACCCACAGCCCTCCCCCGGCGACGATGACAAGAGCGAGAAGGATCAGGGCGAGTTTGGCAGGCCAGCGCATGGCGGGGCTCCAGGATTTAGTCTTGCGGCGGGATCAGCCGGGAGCCGGCGCAGCCGGAACCCGCAGGACCGTCCGGAACCCCACATGGGAGGCTCCGCTGTCATGGGGTCCAGGCGCCCGGGCGGCGGGGCGATATCGGAAACAGAAATTGTCGGCGCAGAGGAAGGAGCCGCCCTTGATCACATGCTTGGGCTGGCCCGGTTCGTCCGGGTCCCGGGACATGGCCCGGGAGGGTCCGCCCTGCTCCAGCACCGAGGCCGGGACAAGGCCCGGCCGGTACCAGTCCGACGTCCATTCCCAGACATTGCCGGTGATGTCGTAGAGGCCATGGCCATTGGCGGGGAAACACCCCACCGGCGCAGGCTGGGCCTTGTGTCCGTCCTCGCCAGTGTCGGCCACCGGGAAGATTCCCTGCCAGGTGTTGGCCAGCGGCTGGTCCTTCGGCGCCGGATCATCGCCCCAGGCGTAGCGGGCGCCGTCGAGCCCGCCCCGGGCGGCGTATTCCCACTCCGCCTCGGTGGGCAGGTCGCGGCCGAGCCACCGGGCATAGGCCTGGGCGTCCTCCCAGCCGATGTGCACCACAGGCCAGGACTCCTTGCCCGCGATCGAGCTGCCGGGACCCTCGGGATGTCGCCAGTCGGCGCCGGGAATGATCCGCCACCAGGCCGCAGGATTTCCCCCCGCCGCGCCGGCGCCGACAAAAACCAGGGACGCTGGCCGCCGCTCTTCGGCCGAGAGGCCCGGATAGGCCGCCTCCGGAAGGGGGCGCTCGGCCTGGGTCACATAGCCGGTGGCGTCGACGAAGCGGGCGAAGGCCGCATTGGTGACCTCGGTCTGGTCGATCCAAAAGTCCCCCACCCGCACCTGGCGCGGCGGACCTTCTTCGGGATGTTCGGCCGAAGCCCCCATGGCGAAGATCCCGCCGGTCAGCCGCACCATGCCCGCGGTGGGCTCAGCCGGATCAGGGAGGGTCAGGTCGGCGAGACAGGCCTTCTGCGCTTCCACGCCCTGCGCGCAACCGCCCAGGACGCCGAGGACCGTCAGGCCGAGGCCAAGGGCCAGGGGACGTCGCATGCCCCGTCCCGTTCGCTGGCCGCCCCGCCTCACCTGCGCCTCCCTCGAGCCTTGCGCTCTTCACAACTATTGGCATAGTTCGTGCTGAAATCAAGCGGAGCTGACCGATGCCCGACCGCCAGCCCATCGCCCTCTCCGGCTCGCCCGGATCGCCCTATACCCGCAAGATGCTGGCCCTGTTGCGGTATCGGCGCATTCCCTACCGCTATCTGATGGCCAACAGCCCCGCGGTCGCCGACCTGCCCCAGCCGAAGGTGCGGCTGCTGCCGACCTTCTATCTGCCCGACGAGGCCGGCGTGCTGCAGGCGGTGGTGGATTCCACCCCGCTGATCCGCCGCCTGGAGCGCGAGGCGGACGGACGCTCGGTCATTCCCGACGACCCGGCGCTCGCCTTCCTCGACGAGCTGATCGAGGACTATGCGGACGAGTGGCTGACCAAGGCCATGTTCCACTATCGCTGGGCGTATGCGGACGACATCGACCGGGCGGCCCGCATCCTGCCGGCCTGGTCCGGGCTGTCGATCCCCGACGACACCCTCGCCCAGCGGGGCGAGATGTTCAGCCGCCGGCAGATCGACCGCCTCTATGTGGTCGGCTCCAACCCTGTCACCGGCCCGGTGATCGAGGCCAGCTACCAAAGATTCCTGGAGGCCTTCGAGGCCCATCTGACCCATCAGCCCTATCTGCTGGGGCGCAGGCCAGGGGCCAGCGACTTCGCCGTCTACGGCCAGCTGACCCAGCTCGCCCAGTTTGACCCCACGCCCATGGCCCTGACCCTGAAGACCGCGCCCAGGGTATTCGCCTGGGTCAGCCTGATGGAGGACGCCTCTGGCCTGGAGCCGCAGGCTGGGGACTGGACGCCGCTCGCCGACCAGCCGGAGACGCTTGGCGCCCTGCTGGCGGAGATGGGTCGGGTCTATGTTCCAGTCATGCTGGCCAACGCTCAGGCCCTGGCGGACGGCGCGGCCGAGGTGCGCACCGAGGTGGACGGCCTGGCCTGGACCCAGTCGCCCTTCCCCTATCAGGGCAAGTGTCTGCAATGGCTGCGCGCTTCCTATGCGAAGCTGGACGCCGACGCCCGAAGCGCCGTCGATCCGCTGCTGGATCGGTCCGGCCTGATGGCGATTTTCGCCTGAGCACTGGCGCCCGCCTCCACTGCGTTCTAATCAGCCCTTTATGACTGGGCAGAGCCTCCAAGCGTGAACGCGCCCCGCGCCATCAAGGTCGAGGTGTCGACCCCCGCGCCCCCCGCCCCCGAAGCGGATGGCCGCCGCCGCCGCTCGCAGGACAGCCGCGCCCGCATCGTTCAGGCCATGCTGGAGCTGGTGCATGCGGGCGAGACCTCGCCGGCCGCGGAGCTGGTGGCCGACCGAGCCAAGGTCGGCCTGCGCACCGTCTTCCGGCACTTCAGCGACATGGACAGCCTCTATCGCGAGATGTCCGCGGTGATCGAGGCCGAGCTGCAGGGCATTATCAGCCAGCCCTTCAAGAGCGCCGACTGGCGCGGCCGGATGGTTGAACTCGTGCAACGCAGGGCCGCCGCCTATGAGCGGATCGCCCCCTTCCGGCGGGCCGGCGACATCCATCGCCAACGGTCCCAGGTCCTGGCCGCCGACCATGCCCGTTTCGTGGCCGTGGGCCGGGAGATACTCCAGCGCGAGTCGCCCCCAGAACTCCTGCGCGACAAGGCGAGGTTTGAAGCCCTGGACCTGCTGCTCAGCTTCGACGCCTGGAACCGGTTGCGGCGGGACCAGGGCCTGTCGCCCCGCCGCACGGTGGAAGCCCTGGAGACCGCCGTCTCAGCCCTGGTCGACGCCCTCTGAGGCATAAAGCCCGCGACCAGCCTCAGAAGCTGGCGCGGACCCCGGCCATGACCAGACGCGGCGCGCCCGGACGCGCCCCGGCCGGCGAGAACGAGACGTTGTAGGTCTCATCGGCCAGGTTCTGGACGGTGGCGAACAGGGCGAAGTTCGAGGTGAGCGCGTATTCCGCGGCCAGGTCGATGACCAGGCGCTCGTCGATCTTGTCGCCCGCCGCGATGGGGCCAGAGCCCGCCGTCTCCCGGGCCTCGGACACCCAGTTGAAGCCGCTGGTGAGCTTCAGCTTTGCCAGTTCGAGACCCACGGTGAGGTTCAGCTGGTGCTCCGGCAGATAGGGCAGTTCGTCCCCGGCGGCGACCGTCCCCCAGGGCCCGTAGGCGCTGGCGAAGGTCGATTTGAATTCCGCATCGGTCAGCGTGTAGGCCAGGGAAACCGGCACGGCGAAACCCCGGGTCGCCAGGTCAGCGAAGGTGTGGGAGGCGGTGACCTCCAGGCCGCGGACCTCGACGGCGCCGCCATCGAACTGGTCGCCGATATTGCAGCCGCCGCCGGTGGAGGCGGTGCAGGTCCCCACCAGATTGTCATAGTCGTTCAGGAAGGCGATGGCCTCCGCCTGCCAGCCCCCGCGGCTCCAGCGGGCGCCGGCCTCATAGGACCAGCTGGTCTCGGCGTCGGCGGTGGAGCCAGGACCCGGATTGGCGAAGCCGCGATGGGCGCCGGCCAGCAGCAGCACTTCCGGGCTCAGCCGCCAGGTGGCTGAGACGCCGGGGATCAGGACATCGGCCTTGGAATGGATGACGCGGGTGGGGGTGGCCCGGGACACGTCGCCCAGGGCCCAGTCGGTGCGCTTCAGGCGGATGGTTTCGTAGCGCAGGCCAGGCGTCAGGGTGAAGGCGCCGATGCTCATCTCGTCGCGCAGGAAGAAGGACCAGGCCTTGGCCTCGCCCAGACGGTTCTCCTGGCTGCCGGGCGCGCCGGCCGAGGCCAGCACCATACGGCCGTCGACCATGGTGTAGCGGTCGTCCTGCTGGAAGCGGTCTTCCTCGTCCCGGTGATGGCGGACGGAGAACTCAAGACCGTGGTCGATGGCGCCGGTCTGGACATCCACCGCCACGACGCTCTGAACGCCGCTGGCCGAATAGAGCCGGTTGTTGTTGCGCACCCGCAGGGCGCCCGCGCGCCCGGTGAAGCCCGGCGCGCCGATCAGGTCGGCCATCTGCAGGGCGTTGGCGCCCGGATTGGCCACCACTGAGCTGATGCCCACCCAACCGGTGTTGGCATTGTTGCGCACGTCATTGAGCTTGTACCAGGCCCGCCCCGTCTCGTGGTGATAGGCGAGCGTCGTCAGGCTGACATTGGGCGAGATCTGGAAGCGGTGGGTGAGTTGGAACGTCTCATGATCGACGTTCATCACATCGGCGCCGCTGCCGTTGTAGCGGCGATAGGGACTGGCGGCGAAGTCGCTGAGCGTCAGGCCGAGATAGGTCTCGTCGCTGGTCTCGTCATAGCGCTGGTACTTGGCCTCCCACTGGTGGCGGCGGTCGGCCGAGCGCAGGCCGAGCTTCACCAGACCATCGGTGATCTCAAAGCCGGTGTCGCCGCCGGCGTCGATGACCTTGAAGCCGTCGGAGGCCTCGTACAGGCCCTCCACCAGGCCGCCGATTTCCCAGCCGCCGCCCAGCGCCGCCCAGCCGCCCACGGAGCCCAGGGCGCGGCGGCCGCCGTACTCGCCCGCCAGCAGGTCGAGGCGGCCGGAAACTTCGCCATTGGCGACGTCCGGGATCGGGGTCGAGAACAGGTTCAGGGCCCCGCCGACGGTCAGCGGACCGTACTTGATGGCGGCCGGCCCCTTGCTGACCTCCACGGCGTGGATGCGGGTCATGCGCGGGAAGTAGTAGGCCGCCGGCGCCGCATAGGGGGCCGGGGCGATCAGCACCCCATCCTCCATCACCGCGATGCGGCTGTTGCGGTCCGAGCCCGAGCCGCGGATGCCGATATTGGGCCGCAGGCCAAAGCCCTCCTCCTCCTGCAGATAGACGCCCGGCGCCTGGCGCAGGATGCGGTTCACGTCGCTATAGGCGAAGGTCGACAGGGTCTCGGCGTCGATCACCTGCACAGACCCGCCGATCTCCCGCACATCGGTGGTCGAGCCGGTCACCAGCACCGCGTCCAGCAGCGGCGCGCCCGCATCATCCATCACCTCCGCCTGCGCCGAGCTCAGCGTCAGGGCGCAGACGGCGGCGCCGCAGAACAGGGCGGTGAGACGGTGTGCGGACATGGATCCCCCAGAGCGAATAAGAATGCTTCGCACTCGCCTAGCGCCCACGCCGGGGGTTTGCAAGCAATTCGCATTCTCTTGGTTTCTCGACTAGCCGGCTCGGTGCGGTGATCCGCCGCAGGTCCAGGGGAGCGGGCGCCCTCTCCACGTCGCCACGACCGACTTTGAGCCAGGCCCACAGGCGTCGATGACGGCCGCGTCACGGTTGCATTGACCGGATATTTACCACGTCTGGGTGACGCAAAGCTCTGCTGCCCGCCACACAGGACCCTTGCGTGCGACCGATGAAGCTCAACACGATTTCCGCCAAGCTGATGCTGGCCGCCGGTCTGACCATTGGCCTTCTGTTACTGATCGCCGCCGTCATCCTATCGCAGCGGGTGCATTCGACCACGTCAGGGCTGTCCTCCGACTACGCAGAGGCCGTTGGCAAAGGCGCCGCAGAAGCCGTCGCAGCCGACCTGGACACCCTGCAGTCCACCGCCTCAGCCATGGCCAGTGCTATCGGCGTGCTGCATGAGCGCGGCGTGCGCGACCGTGCCGTGGTGACCCAGATCGCCCGGGAAAACGCCTCAGCCTCGCCGCTGGTCATGGGCAGCTGGTTCTTCGCCGCGCCGGACGCCTGGGACGGTCGGGATGTCGAGTTCGCTGGTCTCACCGACACCGGGTCCAACGCCCAGGGCCGGCTGGAGCCCTACTGGGCCCGGGTCGAGGGCAATCTGGTGCTGGAGCCCCCCGCTGATGAGCTGGTGTTTGGCGAACCCTTCTTCCGTCTGTCGGCGGACTCTGGAAAGCCGGCGATCACCGAGCCCTACATCTACCCGGTGAACGGCAAGGACGTGCTGATGACGTCGATCACCGCTCCGGTGTTCTCGGACGGCAAGATCATCGGCGTGGCCGGCCTCGACATCGCGCTGGACACCTTCTCCAGCGAACTGGCTGAGCTGCGCCCCCTCGGCGACGGCAGGGTCACCCTGCTGTCGGAGGCCGGCGCATGGGTCGCCCACCCGGACGTCGGTCTGCTGATGAAGCCCTATGAGGGCGAGGATCTTGCGCAGCTTAAATCGGTGCTGGCCGATGGCGAACAGGCGCTCCTGCCGGGTCTCGCCGTAGGCGGGGTGAAGACCAACCGCTTGATCCTGCCCGTGGACCTGCCGACCTCCAACGCCCGCTGGGCGGTGATGGTCGATGTGCCTCAGGCGACCATCGCGGCGCCCGCGCGCCAGCTGGTGGTGGGCCTGCTGATCGGCGGTCTCGTGCTGACGGCCTTGGTGCTGGTCGGGCTGTCCCTAGCGGCCAGCCGCATCGTCGCCAAGCCGCTGGGCCGCCTGACCCGCAATGTCGCCCAGCTGCGGGACGGCCAGTACGACATCGCTGTGGACGGCGTCAGCGGCAAGGACGAGGTGGGCGAGATCGCCCGCGCCCTGGACGCCTTCCGCCACGACCTGGCCGGCGGCAATACCGCACGGCGCGAGCAGGAACAGCTGCGCGCCCAGGCCGAGGCCGATCGGCTCCGCAACGAGCAAGGCCAGCAACGGGCCGCCGCCGAACAGGCCGTCGTGGTGGAAGCCCTGGAAAGCGCCCTTTCGCGGCTGTCCGACGGCGACCTGACCGCCCGGGTCGAGGCCGCCTTTGCGCCGGAATATGAAAAGCTGAAGGTCGACTTCAACGCCGCCATGACCAAGCTTCAGTCGGCGATGCAGGGGGTCGTGGCCAACACCTCGGCCATCACCTCCGGCGCCCAGGAGATCAGCCAGGCCGCCGACGACCTGTCACGGCGCACCGAGCAGCAGGCGGCCAGCCTGGAGGAGACCGCCGCGGCGCTGGATGAGATCACCGCCACCGTGCGCAAGACGGCCGCCGGGGCGCAGCACGCCAGCACCGTGGTCAGCCAGGCCCGCAGCGACGCCCGCGAGAGTGGGCTGATCGTCGGCGACGCCGTGGGCGCCATGAGCGAGATCGAGCGTTCGTCCAGCCAGATCGGTCAGATCATCGGGGTCATCGACGAGATCGCCTTCCAGACCAACCTGCTGGCCCTGAACGCCGGCGTCGAGGCCGCCCGCGCTGGCGACGCTGGCCGAGGATTTGCGGTGGTCGCCTCCGAGGTCCGGGCTCTGGCCCAGCGCTCCGCCGAGGCCGCGAAGGAGATCAAGTCCCTCATCAGCGCCTCGACCGAACAGGTGGCCGGCGGGGTGGAGCTGGTGGGCCGCACGGGCGAAGCCCTGCAGCGGATCGTCGCCCAGGTCGGCGAGATCACCCAGATCGTCGATGAGATCGCCGCCTCGTCCAAGGAACAGGCCACCGGCCTTCACGAGGTGAACACCGCCGTCAACCAGATGGACCAGGTCACCCAACAGAACGCGGCCATGGTCGAACAGTCCACCGCCGCCAGCCACGCCCTGGCCCGCGAGGCCGCCGATCTGGCCCGGCTGATGGCCCAGTTCCGCACCGGCGGACCCGACACCGCGATCAGCGGCGCCCGGGCCCAGCAGGCGCGGCTGGCCCAGGCCATGGGCGAACGCCGCCGGGCCTGAGCCTTGGGATGAGCGGCCGCCGCCCTCAGGGCGCGGTGGCCGCCTCGCGCACCGCCGTCAGGAAGGCCGAGCGGGCGAGGGAGAGCTTGCGGCCCGTGGCCTGGGGCCAGGCGGAGTTGATGACGATGACCAGGCCGTCGTCGCGATAGGTGGTGATCGACTGGCCGAAGATGCCGGAGGCCTGATAGGCGCCGTCCTGGTTCATCCACCAGAAATAGCCGTAGCCGGCGTCGCCATTGTCGATCTGGGCGCTGGTGGCCTGCGCCACCCAGCCCTCGGGAACCACCGCCTTGCCGCCCGCCATGCCGCCTTCCAGCATGAACTGCCCCACCCGGCCGTAGTCGCGGAGCGTCATGGAGATGCAGCAGCCGCCGCGCTCCAGGCCCGAGGGATCGAGCATCCAGATGCCGTCGCGCTCCATGCCATAGGGCTTCCAGATCTTCTCCGAGGCGTAGGCCGACAGGCTCTGGCCCGTGGCGTTGGCCACCAGCACGCCGGCCAGGTCGGTCTCGCCGGTGTTGTAGTTGAACACCGCGCCGGGCGGATTTTCCCGGGGCAGCTTGCGCATATAGCTGACCATGGCGTTCATGCCGGGCTCGGCGGGCGTGGCGCCAGCGGTGGCCACGTCGGACTTGGGATCGGTGTAGTCCTCGTTCCACTTCACGCCCGAGCTCATCATCAGGAGCTGGCGCACGGTGACCCCGTCATAGCCCGACCCCTTCAGCTCGGGGATGTAGTCGGTGACCGGCGCATTCAGGCCCGCAATCTTGCCGTCCTGGATGGCCGCGCCCACCAGGGTCGAGGTCAGGGACTTGGCCACCGAGAACGAGGTCCAGCGGTCCGCCGGCTGGCGGCCCAGGCCATAGCGCTCCAGCAGGATCTGGCCGTCCTTCAGCACCAGGACGCCGGAGACGTTGAAGGCCTCCATGTAGCTGTCCACCGTCCAGCTCTTGCCCTCGTGTTCGAAGGTGGGATCGATCTGGCGATCGGCCATGACCAGCGGCCGGACCGTCTCGCCGCGCTCGATGGTGTTGACCTGGAAGATGTCCTCGATGGTCCGGTAGCCGCGGCTCTGCAGTTCCGGCGACCACATGAGGAAGTTGGGCGTGGCCGGGTCCAGCGGGACCTGGGCCAGGGCGGGTGTGGCGATGAGGCCTGCGGCGGCCACGGCGCCGGCGAGGGCATGGAGGCGAGTCATGAAGCGTTTCCCGATGTTGTTTTGCGGCCAAGCTAGCCCATTGCGCGGCGGCCGCCAGACACCTGCGCGCATGACGTTGCGGCAGCCTTCCCGACGGCTGGCGGGAGGTCGCAAAGCGATGCTATCCCAGACGCCAATCAGAAATCCGATCAGGACATTGGGGAAGAACAGCCATGGGCAATAAGCGACTGGGCCGCAGCGCCATCGTGGTCTCCGACATATGCATGGGCACCATGACCTTCGGCGGCCAGGCCGACGAGGCCATGGCCCACCGCATCCTGGACAAGTCCTTCGAGGCGGGGATCAACTTCTATGACACGGCCGAGAACTATCCCGTGCCCCCCAGCCCCGAATGGGCCGGCCGCACCGAGGAGATCTTCGGCCGCTGGCTGAAGACCAAGAACCGCGACGCCGTCATCGTCGCCACCAAGGTCTGCGGCCCGAGCCACGGCTGGATCAAGGGCTCCATGCGGGCCGGCATGACCGCGCTCGACCGCCACAACATCACCCGCGCCATCGAGGGCAGCCTCAAGCGCATGGATGTGGACTATGTGGACCTCTACCAGACCCACTGGCCCGACCACGGGACCGGCAATGAGGAGACCCTGCGCACCCTCGATGACCTGGTCCAGGCCGGCAAGGTGCGCATCATCGGCTGCTCCAACGAAACCAGCTGGGGCCTGACCAAGTCGGTGGCCGTGGCCGAGCGCGAGGGCACGGTGCGCTATGAGACCATCCAGAACAATTTCAGCCTGAACAACCGCCGCTTCGAGGACGAGCTGGCCCAGGCCTGCCGCCAGGAGGGCGTCAGCCTGATCCCCTATTCGCCGCTGGCCGGCGGGGTGCTGTCAGGCAAGTACAAGGACGGGGCGCGGCCCGAGGGCGCGCGCTTCTCCAACTATCTGAACCTGGGCGGGCGCCAGGCGGCCATGGCCAAGCGCTTCGTCAACGACAAGTCCCTGGAGGCCACCGACCGCTTCGCCGCCATCGCCGCTGAGGCCGGCATCTCGCTGGTGACGCTGGCGACGGCCTGGAGCAAGCAGCACGACTTCGTCGCCTCCACCATCGTCGGCGCCACCCACGAAGACCAGCTCCCCGACATCCTGGCCGCCATGGACCTGACCCTCAGCGACGAGGTGATGAAGGCCATCGACAAGGTGTCGAAGGAGATTCTGTATCCGATGGGGTGAAGGGGGCG
>JAHUZY010000493.1 GCA_019264505.1 Phenylobacterium sp.
GGGGCGGGGGGGGCGGCCGCCTGGCGCGGACAGACCGGCTAGGCCATCGAGACATGGGCCACCAGCCCTTCGCCGAAAAACGAAGCCGGCCGCGACACCGTGCGATCGATGTACTGGTCCACAAGGACAAAGGTCCCCGGCGGCAACTCCTCCCGCAGCGATCCGACGGCCGAGACCGAGAGGATATCGGTGCATCCGGCCCGCTTGAGCACATCGATATTGGCGCGCGCGTTCAGAGCGCCGGGGGGGATGCGGTGGCCGCGACCATGCCGGGGCAGGAAGACCAGACGCACATCATCCAGCTCGCCGGTGACCAGCTCATCGGAAGGCGCGCCCCAGGGTGAGTTGATCGACAGGGTCTGCCGATTGCGCAGGCCGTCGAGGTCGTAGAGGCCGGAGCCGCCGATGACGCCAATGGTCCACTGTTTCATGACGCCCGCGCCTCGCTGGTTACCGCTCTCCTCGGCCTAGCCAAGACGCTGCGGGTTGTCGACGGCCGAGCCAGGCTGCGCGGGGCAATCGACAACGATCCTCAGGAATTTTCGGAACGCTCCGCGCCCAAGCTTGTTCTCAATACTCAAGCCTGAGTTCTGACAGCAGGAGGGGTGTGTCCCGCATGGCCGGCCCGGAAGCCCTCGACCTCGCCTATTGCGGCCCGCCGCCAGCGCCCGGCCAGCTCGTGACCAGCTGGAATCTGGATCCTGTTCTGCTGGGGGTCCTCGGCGCCGCGACGGCGCTCTACCTGTGGCGCAGCCAGGGGACGGGCGGCCAGCGAACCGCCTTCCTCAGCGCCCAGGCGGTCCTGATCATCGCCTTTGTCAGCCCGCTCTGCGCGCTCAGCGTGGCGTTGTTTTCAGCCCGGATCGCCCACCACATGCTCATGGTCGCGGTGGCGGGGCCCCTTCTGGCCTACGCCCTGCCGCGCACCCTGCCAGGCCGCTGGCTGACGGCGGCCGCCCTCGGCCACATGGTGCTGCTGTGGCTGTGGCATGCGCCTCTGGCCTATGGCTGGGCGGTGGAGGGGGTCGCCAGCTACTGGCTGATGGAGGTCACCCTGCTGGCCAGCGCCGTGGCCTTCTGGAGCGCGGCGCTCGCCCGCAGGGCGGAGGCCCCGTCGGTAGTCCTCGCCCTGATCCTGACCATGGCCCAGATGGGCCTGCTGGCGGCGCTGATCACCTTCGCCCAGGAGCCGCTGTATGGCCCTCACCTGGCCACCACCCAGGCCTTCGGGCTGACCCCGCTTGAGGATCAGCAGCTGGCCGGCCTGATCATGTGGGCGCCCGGCGCCCTGCCCTATTTCGCCGCGGTGGTCTGGCTGGCCGCGCGCTGGCTGAAGGGCCTGGAAAACGATGAGGCGATGGCGTGGCGTGGCTGAAATTCCTGCACATCTCCGGCCTGCTAATCTGGTGCGCCGGTCTCATCTACCTGCCTGGCCTGCTGCTGGCCCACCGGACGATGACCAATCGCGAGGACTTCATCCGGATCAGGAACGCCAGCCGGTTCAGCTACAACGCGATCACCTCGCCCGCCGCCTTCGTGGCGATCGGCGCGGGCACGGCCCTGCTGTTGCTGGCGCCTGGAGTTCTGCAAGGCTGGATGTTCGTGAAGCTGGCGCTGGTCGGCCTGCTGGTGATGGCCCACGTCCAGTACGGCTTTGTCCTTTCGGCCCTGTCGGAAGCGGGATCCCAGCCGCCCCGCCTGCGGCTGCTGGCGGTATGGGCGCTGGTCTTCGGCGTGATGACCGCCATCCTCTGGCTGGTGCTGGAGAAGCCCTTCCTGGGATCGAGCCGCCTGCCGTCGTGGCTGCTGGAGCCGGGCGGACTTCAGTCCTTGCTGACCTCGACGCCGATCTGATGCTCGAACACCAGCTTTCCCCCGTGCCAGCCAGCCAGGCCGACAAAGATCAGGCCCAGGACCGACAGAAACAGCCCCCAGGGCAGGATCGCGGCCTCCTGGTCGAAGAGCCTCAGCCCCCAGTTGGCGCCGATGACGCTCAGCAGCATCATGGCCGCCACCGCATGGCTCCAGGGCTCGGCGCTGCGCCGAATACCGCGCACCAGCAACAGCTCCGCCGTGCCGCTCAGGGCCGCGGCCGTCCCCATCGCAAAGCCCCAACCGCTGGTCCACAGGCCCACGCGGGCGAAGAAGGGATCGGCGCTCCACCAGTAGAACAGATCCGCGCCCAGGGTCGCGCAGACCAGAGCGATGGGGAAGGTCACCAGCATCACGTGAATGGGGTGGCCGGCCACCTGGATGCTCGAAGCGACATTTCCGACGAACGGGTCTTCGGATCGATCCTGCGACACGGGGGCCTCCTGATGCTGCGACATGGGAGCCCAACGCGGCTGGGCCGTAATGGGTCCGCGGTCATGGTGACGCTGGCGTTGGCCGGCTGCGGAGGACCGCTGTCGACCCTGGCGCCAGCCGGCGAGGCCGCCCAGGCCATTGCGACCCTCTGGTGGGTGATGCTGGCCGGCTCTGTGGTCATTTTTCTAGGGGTTGTCGGCGCGTCGCTGCTGCCGCTGGTCCTTCGCCGGTGGGGCGTCCCCTCGGCGCGCGCCATGCTGATCGGCGGCGGACTGGTCTTTCCAGGCGTCGTGCTCCTGGCCTTGCTGGTGGCGGCCCTCCTGGTCGGCGACCGTCTGAGCCCGCGGGGTGAGCCCGGCGTCCTGCGGGTCGAAGCCCAGGCGCAGCAATGGGCCTGGACTTTCCGCTATCCCGACCTGCCCGGCCAGCCGAGCATCGAGGGGGTGCTGCACGTCCCGGTGGGCCGGCCCTTTGAGGTGCAGGTGACCAGCCGTGACGTCATTCACAGCTTCTGGGCGCCCAGGCTGGGCGGCAAGATTGACGCCATTCCGGGTCACACGAACGTCATCCGGTTGCAGGCCGACGCGCCTGGGATCTATCGCGGCCAGTGCGCCGAGTTCTGTGGAAACGCGCACGCCATGATGGACTTCGTCGTCGAGGCCCACAGCCCGGCCGACTACGCCGCCTGGCAGGCCGCACAGGGGGCCGCGGAATGAGCGATCAGACACCCGGCGCGCCGGCGCCGCTCTCCGCCATTGGCCGCCACAAGGCTCTGGAGCGCCTTTGGGGAACGCCGCCTGGCTGGGGCGCCCTGTCGGCGGTGAACCACTCCACAGTGGGCCTGCGCTTCATCATCACATCGTTCGTCTTCTTCCTGATCGGCGGCGTGCTGGCCATGCTGATCCGGGCGCAGCTGGCGGGGCCTGAGACCGACTTCCTGGACGCGGCGGCCTACGCCCAGGTCTTCACCATGCATGGCACGGTGATGATGTTCCTGTTCGCCATTCCGGCCATCGAGGGTCTGGCCCTCTACATGCTGCCCAAGCTGCTGGGCGCCCGGGACCTGGCCTTTCCGCGGCTCAGCGCCTTTGGCTACTGGTGCTACCTGTTCGGCGGCTCGATCCTGATCCTGGCCATGCTGGGCGGGGTGGCGCCAGACAGCGGCTGGTTCATGTACACGCCCCTGTCGTCCAAGCCCTATTCGCCGGGGATCAATTCCGACGTCTGGCTGATCGGCGTGACCTTCGTGGAGGTTTCGGCCGTCTGCGCGGCGGTGGAGTTCATGACCACCGTGCTGAAGATCCGCACTGGCGGCATGGCCCTGCATCGCATGCCGATCATGGTCTGGTACCTGTGGGTCACCGCCGCCATGATGCTGTTCGGCTTCCCGCCCCTGATCCTGGGCAGCGTGCTTCTGGAGCTGGAGCGCGCCTTCGACTGGCCCTTCTTCGACCCGACCCGGGGGGGCAGCCCGCTCCTGTGGCAGCACCTCTTCTGGCTATTCGGCCACCCTGAGGTCTACATCATCTTCCTGCCAGGCGCCGGGATCATCTCCACCATCCTGCCGGTCTTCACCGGTCAGAAGCTGGTGGGTCACGCCTGGATCATCGTCGCCCTGATTGCGCTGGGCTTCATCAGCTTCGGCATCTGGGCCCACCACATGTTCGCCACAGGCATCCCGCACCTGTCGCTCGCCTTCTTCTCGGCGGCCAGCACCCTGGTGGTGATCCCAACGGCGGTGCAGATCTTCGCCTGGCTGGCCACCCTGCTCAGCGGGCGGCCGCGCATCACGCTTTCGATGCTGTACTTCTACGGCTTCCTGTCGACCTTCGTCATCGGCGGCCTGACCGGCGTCATGGTCGCCGTGGTGCCCTTCGACTGGCAGGCCCACGACACCCACTTCATCGTCGCCCACCTGCACTATGTCCTGATGGGGGGCTTCGTCTTTCCTGTGCTGGCCGGGATCTACTACTGGCTGCCCCACTTCACCGGGCGCAAGCACCTGGAGGGCCTGGGCCGCACAGCCTTCGCCCTCATCATGATCGGCTTCAACGCCGCCTTCCTGCCCATGCATCTGACGGGCCTCTGGGGCATGCCCCGGCGGGTCTTCACCTATGGCGGAGAGATGGGCTGGGACCTGTTGAACCTGATCAGCTCGGTGGCGGGCTTCATCCTCGCCATCGGGTTTGCGCTGGTGGTCGTCGATGTCGTGCAGGTGGCCCGGTTCGGCCGGCGCTCCAGGCGAAACCCCTGGGGCGCCAGCACCCTGGAATGGGGCATGCCCACGCCGCCGCCCGCCTACAATATGGGCTCCCAGCCCCATGTGACGAGCCGCGACCCGCTGGAGGATGACCCAGGCCTGCCCGCCGCCCTGGCCCGGGGCGAGGGTTACCTCGGCCAGCCCCGCAATGGCTGGCGCGAGACCCTGAGCGTCCACATGCTGAGCGGCGAGCCCGATCAGGTGGTGCTGTTGCCGGGGCCGACCCTCATGCCCCTCTGGACGGCCCTGGCCACAGGCCTGTTCTTCGTCAGTTTCCTGTTCAAGCTTTATCCCCTCTCGGCCATCGCCTTCGTCCTGATCGTGATCTGCGGCTGGCGGTGGATGTGGGCGTCCGGACTGCAGGAGGACGCCGCCCCGGTGGACATCGGCCGGGGCCAGACCGCGCCCCTGCACGCCATGACCGCCGATCCCCCCACCCTGTGGGGCATGGTCTTCACCCTCATGGCCAACGGGGTCTTCTTCGGCGCCCTGGTGTTCGGCTACCTGTTCCTCTGGGTGGTGGCCCCCAACTGGCCGCCCCCGGCCTTGCTGGCGCGCGAGCCCGTAACGCCGCTGCTCGTCCTGGCCGGGCTTGGCCTTGGCCTGACCGCCGTCTGGCGGGCCACGACGGCCAACGGGCTGGGGCGCTTAGCCGATAGCCGGACCTGGCTGCTGGTCTCAGCGGCTGCAGGCGCCGTGATCGCGGGCGGCGCCCTGGCTGTTCCACTCTTCACAGCCCCGGCCCCGAACAGCCACGCCTACGCCGCGGCGGTGACCTTCATCAGCGGCTATCTGGCCTTCCACGGGCTGATCGCCGCCATCCTCAGCGCCTATGCGTGGGCGCGCTCCCGCCACGGCTGGATCTCCCCCCAGCGGGCGGTGGAGTTCTCAGCCCTGCGCCTCTGGTGGCTCTATCTCGGCGCCACAGGCCTGATCAGCCTCGCCCTCCTGCACGGCCCGGCGTGGATGTCATGACCCCGCACTTCCGCCCCTTCGGCGACCTCCTGGCCCTGGTTGGCGCCTTCCTGCTGTGGAGCCTCGCCTTCGTGCTCCTCTACGGCGCCCATGGCGTGGCCTGCGCCCGTGGCTGGGCCAGCCCCGACGAGCCCTGGCCGCTGCGGGTTATCCTTGTGGGTCTCTGGCTCGCGATGACAGCGCTGTCCATCGCCTATGCCTGGTGGAGCTGGCGGAGACGATCAGACGACGGCGCCGAGCGGTTTCTCCGCCTCACCACCGTAGCGATTGCGGTGGTCGGCGCCGCCTCGACCGCCTGGCTGGGCCTGCCGCTCCTGCTCCTGCGCGTCTGCGCCTGAGCCGCCCGGCCCTATTCCCACTCGATTGTTCGGGTATGCACAACCCCTTTGATTCTGCAGGACAAAAAATCTTCTCATGCGAAAATACCGTCACGCCAGCCAGCAAAAAGTTATGCTTCTGAGATTCGTATAATAATTAGGCGTTGTTCCTAGAATGGATCTTTCGAGATGTATCGTCTCCAATCGGACGGAAAACGTAATCCCTTGCACCGAGTTGCGCATACGGGGTTTCATTTCAAAACACCGTCAATGCTGAAAACGTAGGCTGATTGCTGATATTCAAGGTGGCCTGCGCGTGTGACCTGCTCCCGGAAAACTGGACCAGTTTTCCGG
>JAHUZY010000494.1 GCA_019264505.1 Phenylobacterium sp.
CCCCTTTTTCTATGGGGCCCCAATCCCTTTTCAGACGTGAGAGCCCCTATTCCGGGGTGAAGAAGCCCATCAGGGCGGGGCGGACATAGGCGCTGATCACCGTCTCGACGGTGGCGTCCTCGCCCCAGTGCTCCAGCAGCAGCACCGAATTGAACATCGCCATCACCAGATGCGCCGACAGCAGCGGGTCGACCGGGCGGAGCGAGCCATCGGCGATGCCGTCGGCGATAATTCCGGAGAAGGCGTTGGCGATCTGCTGGAAGCGCCCGGAAATGGACCGGCGGAGTTCGCCCGGCATGGCCGAGAGGGCGAAATGGCGCAGCATCCGGCCGCGCTCGCCGCTCGCCTGGTGAGCCGTCAGGGAGGCCGAGATCAGCCACAGCCTTTCCCACCCGCTGGGCTCCGACCGGCCCCGGCTCTTGGCCTCATCGATCAGGTCGAAGGTGCGCTCGAAACAGGCCCGCGCCAGTTCGTCCTTGTCGGTGTTGTGGTGATAGAAGGAGCCCTTGGTGACGTTCAGATGGGCCGAGATCTTGTCCACCGAGGCGCCGCGATAGCCTTCGCGGTTGATGATCTCGGTGGCCGCCACCAGGAACCGCTCCCGGGTGACTTCGTCGTTCAGGGCCGGCGGCGCGCCGAGATCGAGCAGAGGCTTGTCCGGCCGGGTCTGACCGGGCGCCGCGAGGCCGTTGATCATGACATCGGAGATCTTCTCGGCGACCCGTCCGAAGTCGGCGATCTCATAGCCGGCGATCCAGGTGTCGGACCAGCAGAGCTGGTCGATGATCAGGTGCGCCAGCATGTAACGTCGCGGGCCGGTCAGCCAGGGGGCGTCGGCCGGGCGCAGCAGACGGGCCAGCCGCTGGCGCAGCGCCCGATAGGCCTCGACCAGTTCTTCGTCGCCAGGCGCGCCGATCTGGGTGATTTCGCCAAAGGGGAGCAGGCGGGGCGCCTCGCCCAACACGATGCCTCGCCGGGTCTCGAAATAGGCGCCGACAAAGGCCCGAAGCCGCGCCTGGGCGGTCTCCTCGCGCTCGGCGCTCTCCAGCATGGCGTTGAAGCGCGAGAGGGTCAGCCGCATGCACTCGGCGGCCAGGTCTTCCTTGCGCTTGAAATAGTAGGTCAGGCTTACCGGATGCAGATCCATCCGCTTGGCCACGGCCGCCAGGGTGAATCCGCTGACGCCCTGGTCGATGAAGACCTTGCAGGCGGCGGCCAGGATGGCGTCGCGCCGGGCGGCGTAGCGGGCGCGGGGTGGGGGACTGGTCGCGACGGTCACGGGGCCTCCGAGTGGTGACGTTCGCTCGTCACCTCAGCTTAGGCCCGAGGCGCGCCCGGCGAAACCCTGACGCAAGGTCAGTCTGGCCGGTCGATCAGCGGCGCAGGTCCGCCAGGGCCACGGTGTCGATCTCCGCGGCCGCCAGCTTGACCGCCGCATCGCCCTTGGCCGGGCCGGAGCTGGCCAGCAGGGTGTCGATCCGGCTCTTCTTGGCCTTGAACGCCGCCAGCTCGCCGCCGGTCAGGATCGTGCCCTGGGGCACCTTGGCGCCGATCGGGTTGACCCGCTGACCGTTCTTCCAGACTTCGTAGTGCAGGTGCGGGCCGGTGGACATGCCGGTGGAGCCCACATAGGCGATCACCTGCCCCTGCTTGACCCGCATGCCGGGGCGGATGCCCTTGGCGAAGCGGGAGGCATGGGCGTAGCCGGTCTCCCAGCCATCGGCGTGGCGCACGCGCACCCAGTTGCCATAACCGCCCCAGCGGCGGGCCTCGACGATCACCCCGTCGCCGGCCGACAGGATCGGCGTGCCGGTGCCCGCGCCGAAATCGACGCCCTGGTGGCTGCGGCGGAAGCCCAGCACCGGATGGCGGCGCGGGCCGAAGTTTGAGGTGATGCGGGCCCCGTCCACGGGGGTGCGCAGCAGGAAGCCGCGGATGTTCTTGCCGGTCTCGTCGAAATAGTCGACGTCGCCGTTATTGCGTTCAAAGCGATAGAATTTGACGCCCTTGACCTCGGCATATTCCAGCTCGCCGGTCTCGACCACGCGGCCGCTTTCGGTGACCCGGCGTTCGAAGACCAGCTTGAACTCGTCGCCGGCCTTGATGTCCCGCTGGAAGTCCAGCTTGTGGGCGAACAGCTTGACCACCTTGGAGGTCACCGACGAGGTGGCGCCGAGCTTGGCGGCGCTTTCGTAGAGCGAGCCGTGGATTTCGCCTTGGGCGACCGTGGTCTCGTTGCGGATCGCCTCTTCCATCTCCCGCAGACGCAGGGCGCCGTCGAAGGTGCGCGACAGGGTCACGGCGGTGGCCGGGCCGGTGCGCAGGGACAGGCCGATCAGCCGGGCCTGGCCGGCCTCGCCGTCGGGACGGGCGATGGCGGCGTCGAAGGTCATGCCGGCCTTGATGTGGACGGTGTCCATGGCCTCGCCCAGGGTGCGGACCGCCTGGCGGGCCTCCTCGGCGGAGACCCCGGTCCGGGCCACGGCGGCTTCCAGGGTGTCGCCGGGCAGGACCTTGACCGCCACGCTCTCGGGACGGGCGAAGCCGGGAAGGGCCTCGGCCTGGGCGAAGGCCTCGTGCTGCAGGGCGCTGATGGCCGCGGAGTCCAGCAGGGGCGGGGTCGGCGCGGTGGCCTCAGCCGCCGTCAGCTTCCAGCCCAGCGCCAGAGCGCAGATTCCGCCGACGCCCACCATCAGGCGGGGCGCATATCGAAGGGTCGGCCGTCTGGGATCGAACTCTTGCATCGTGCCCCCGGATTCCAACGACGCCACAGTCTGGGTCACCCATGACCTGACACGACGAGATACAGCAAGTGGTAGGCCATGCCAGAGTCGGGTCATGCGGTTAACCGTTGGTAACTTTAGGGAGAATAGTCGATTTGTCGCCCCCTGGCGCGCTACGGGGGAACCCGGTCGCCTCAGGGATGAGTCTTTTCACAGCAGATCCAGCGCGCGTTCGGGGGGGCGGCACAGGGCGACCCCCTTTTCGGTCACGACGATCGGCCGGTTGACCAGGATGGGGTCGAGGATCATCGCCGCCAGTATGGCCTCGTCCGAGGTCGCCGGGTCGGTCAGACCAAGCTCGGCGGCCTGGGTGCCACGGTCGCGGAGCAGTTCGCGGGCGCTGGCGCCGGAACGATCCACAAGCTCCTGGAGTTGATCCTTCGTCCAGCCGACCTTCAGATATTCGACGACGGTCGGTTCGACCCCCTTCTCCCGCAGCAGGGCAAGGGTGTTGCGCGAGGTTCCGCAGGCGGGGTTGTGATAGATCACCACGTCGGGTCGGCTCATGGCCCTGGGATAGCCGAGGCCGGCGTTCGAGCCAAGCAAAGCCTTACCAGTTCAGTGATGTCTCGCCCTTCACGATCGTGGAATCGCCGGCGTCAAAGGCCATCACATCGTCCGGGCGCGGGGGCGGGGGCGTCGCCCCGAGCGGCCAGGCCGGCGTAATCGCCCCATATCTGATCTCTACAGTTCCAGAGGCCGCCTGGGGGCTGAAGCTGACCTGGACAGGCTGAGGATCGGCGCTCCAGCGCAGTTGAGACCACTGGCCCGGCGTCGCCAGCAGGGCGACCGGCCGACCGTTCAGGCGGACATCCTCCACCGGAACATTGCTGCGAAGCTCCAGGGTCAGGGTCACGGCGCCGGCCGGGGGCGTCGCCGACAGGACCTGCCGGCCACCGCCAGCGTCCAGATCGAAGCGCGGGGCGGGGAGGTCGAGCATCGG
>JAHUZY010000495.1 GCA_019264505.1 Phenylobacterium sp.
CGTCGAGATGGGCGGCGATGGCCGCGCCGAACCCGCCCTCGCCGTCCGGCGAGATCAGGTCCAGCGCCATGTTGGGCAGCTGGAACCAGGCCTGGCGAACCCCGCCCTCGGCGCCGATCCAGTTGCAGGCCCGCCCCAGCAGCCGGCTATAGGCGTCCACCGCCTGGTCCAGGTCGCGGACCACCAGGGCCACATGGTCGAGACCGCTGATCATCAGATGAAGTCGCGCACGTCGGTCAGGTGGCCGGCGATGGCGGCGGCCGCCGCCATGGCCGGGCTGAGCAGGTGGGTGCGCCCGCCCCGGCCCTGACGGCCCTCGAAATTGCGGTTGGAGGTCGAGGCGCAGCGCTCGCCCGGCGCCAGGCGGTCGGGGTTCATGCCCAGGCACATGGAGCAGCCCGGCTCGCGCCAGTCGAAGCCGGCGGCCTTGAAGATGGCGTCCAGCCCTTCGGATTCGGCCTGTTCCTTCACCAGGCCAGAGCCCGGCACCACCATGGCCCGAACATGGGGGGCCACCAGACGGCCCTCCAGAAAGGCCTTCTGCACCACGGCGGCGGCGGCGCGCAGATCCTCGATGCGGCTGTTGGTGCACGAGCCGATGAACACCCGGTCGATCTTCGCCTCGGTGATCGGCTGACCGGCGACGAGGCCCATATAGTCCAGCGCCCGCTCGGCCGAGGCGCGCTTGTCTGGCGTCGCGAAGCTGGCCGGATCGGGCACATGCCCGTCGATGGGCATGACGTCCTCTGGGCTGGTGCCCCAGGTCACCAGGGGGGCGATCTGGGCGGCGTCCAGGACGATCTCCCGGTCGAAGACGGCGTCATCGTCGGTGAAGAAGCCCTTCCAGTGGGCCACCGCCATGTCCCAGGCTGCGCCCTTCGGGGCAGCGGGACGGCCGCGGATATAGTCGAAGGTGGTCTCGTCCGGCGCCACCAGGCCCGCCCGGGCGCCGGCCTCGATGGTCAGGTTGCAGAGCGTCATCCGCCCTTCCATCGAAAGCGCGCGGATCGCCTCGCCGGCATATTCGATCACATGGCCGGTGCCGCCGGCCGTGCCGATGGCGCCGATGACGGCCAGCGCATAGTCCTTGGCGCCGACGCCAGGGGCCGGGGTCCCGTCGATGGTCACCCGCATGTTCTTCGACTTGGCCTGGCGCAGGGTCTGGGTGGCCAGCACATGCTCGACCTCAGACGTGCCGATGCCCTGGGCCAGGGCCCCGAAGGCGCCGTGGGTCGAGGTGTGGGAGTCGCCGCAGACGATGGTCATGCCCGGCTGGGTGCGGCCCTGCTCAGGCCCCACCACATGGACGATGCCGTTCCGCAGGTCGCCCATGGGGAAGTATTCGATGCCGTTCTCGGCGACATTGCGCTCCAGGGTGAGGAGCTGCAGGCGCGCCTCCTCGTCGGCCACGGCGCCAGCGCCCAGGGCCTGGCCCTCGGTGGGCACATTGTGGTCGGCCACGGCAAGCGTGCGGTCGGGGCGTCGCACCGGGCGACCCGCCGCGCGCAGGCCGGCGAAGGCCTGGGGCGTGGTCACCTCGTGGATCAGGTGCAGGTCGATATAGAGGATCGTCTCCCCGTCCCCTTCGGCGACGAGGTGAGCATCCCAGATCTTGTCATAGAGCGTCTTGGCGGCCATGGGCGGCTATGTAGGTGGGCGAAGGCCGTCCCGTAAAGGTCGCACGCGTCCTCACAACCCCCACGATTTCGCCTGCTACGGTTTCGGCCCGACGCCAAACCCGATAGGACGGGTCCCCATGAGCCTCGAGAGCGACCCGCAGGACGAGCGCGACCTCGACCGGGCGACCGCCCTGATGATGGTGGACTCCGCCGCCGCCACGGCGGTGACCGCGGTCACCTCGGGCATCGTGCTGGCCGCCTTCGCCCTCTATCTGGGGGCGTCCAACGCGGTCATCGGCCTGCTGGCCGCCCTGCCCTTCCTGACCCAGCTGATCCAGGCGCCGGCCGTGCCCCTGGTGGAAAAGCTGCGCCGGCGCCGGCTGATCGCCGCGACGGCCGCCTTCTGCGCCCGCCTGACCCTGCCGGTCATGGCCGCCATTGCACTGTTGCCGCACAACGCCTGGAGCCTGACAGCCCTGGTGGCGGCCCAGGTGGTGATCGGCTCCCTCGGGGCGGTGACCAGCTGCGCCTGGAATTCCTGGGTGCGGGATCTGATCCCGGAGGAAAGGCTGGGCGCCTTTACGGCTCGGCGCACCGTGATCGCCACCGGCGTCACCCTGAGCGTGACCATCCTGGCCGGGGTGGCCCTGGATCAGGTGGCGATCGCCGACCAGGGCCTGGTCTTTGCGGCCTTCTTCGCCGTGGCCTTCATCCTGGGCATGATCAGCGTGGCCGCGCTGGCCCGCACGCCGGAGCCGCCCATGCCGCCGCCGGCCGCCGGCGTGAACCTCTACCGCCTGCTGCGCGCGCCCCTGCGCGACAGCAACTTCCGCCGGCTGATCCTCTTCCTGTCGAGCTGGCAGTTCGCTGTGAACCTGGCGAGCCCCTTCTTCACCGTCTATTTCGTCACCCAGCTCAACTATCCGCTGACCTTCGTCATGACCCTCAGCGTGGTCAGCCAGATCGCCAATATCGGGGTGCTGAAGTTCTGGGGGCAGCTCAGCGACCGGTTCTCCAACAAGTCGGTGCTGGCGGCGGCTGCGCCGGCCTACATCCTCTGCATCGCGGCCACGGCGCTCACCTCGCAGATCGACGACCGCCAGCTGGCCGGCGCCTATCTGATCGCCCTGCACGTGGTGTTCGGCGCCGCTGCGGCCGGTGTGGGCCTGGCCACGGTCAATATCGCCCTGAAGCTGGCCCCCCGTGGCGGGGCGACGGCCTATATCGCGGCCAACACCCTGATCACCTCCATGGCCGCCGCCGCGGCCCCGATCCTGGGGGGCCTGTTCGCCGACTTCTTCGCCGCCCGGGAGCTGGAGCTGCTAATCCGCTGGTCCCGGCCGGGCGAAGAGCTGGACGTGCTCCACCTGGCCTTCAACAACTGGGACTTCTACTTCCTGCTCTCAGCCCTCCTGGGCCTCTACGCCCTGCACCGTCTGACCCTGGTGCGCGAGGAAGGCGAGATCGAGCACAAGGAGATGGTCCAGCAGATGATGACCGAGGCCAGGCGGGTGGTGGCCAACCTGTCGCCGGTGGCGGGCCTGAAGATGATGCACGCCTTCCCGGCCGGCCGCCTGATGGAGCGCCGCCGCCGCCGCCGGCCCGAGCGGGAGGCCGAGCAACTGGCCCTTGCCGAGGCCGCAGCAGAAGAGGCCGACGCCCCAGGCGCGCCGGTTGCCTGAGCATAGGGCTCGCCGAACATTGTGCGGCGAAGCTGTAATCCCCATCATCTAGCCATGCCGACGATCACCGCCGCCGACTGGGACCTGTTTCAGAGTCTGCACGCCGTCCTGGAAACCGGCAGCCTGTCGGCCGCCGCCCGCGCCCGCGGGGTCGCCCAGCCCACCATCGGACGTCACATCGAGACCCTGGAGCAGCGCCTGGGAGCGCCGCTCTTCCTCCGCTCGCCCCGGGGATTGCAGCCCACGGAGCTGGCCCTCGAACTGCAGCCGCGGCTGGAGGACATGGCGGCTGCGGCCGCTGCGGCGATGCGCGACGTGGCCGGCGCTGCGGCCCAGACCGGCGGAACCGTCCGGGTCACCGCCAGCGAATTGGTCGGCTGCGAGATTCTGCCGCCGATCCTGGCGGCCTTCCACGCCGACCATCCGGCGATCGAGGTGGAGCTGACCGTCTCCAACGAGCAGGCCGATCTCAGCCGTCGAGACGCCGACATCGCCCTGCGCATGACCAGGCCGACCCAGAATACGCTGGTGGGACGGCGGGTCGGGGTGGTTCAGATGGGGCTCTACGCGACCCCGGCCTATCTGGCCCGTCGCGGAGTTCCCACCGATGTGGCGGCCCTGGAGGGGCACGCCATGATCGGTTTCGATCGCAAGACCCCCACCCGCGCCCGGGACGTGGACATAGGTCGGCCGATCACCCGCGAGATCTTCAGCTTTCGCAGCGACAGCGACATCGCCCAGCTGGCGGCGCTGCGGGCGGGACTGGGCATAGGCATCTGCCCGAACCCCCTGGGCCGCCGCGACGGCCTGATCCGGATCCTGCCAGACCAGGTCTCCCTGGAGCTGGAAATGTGGGTCTGCATGCCCGAGGGCCTGCGCACCACCCGTCGGATGCGCCTGATGTTCGACCATCTGGCCGAAGCCCTGTCGCGGGAC
>JAHUZY010000012.1 GCA_019264505.1 Phenylobacterium sp.
GAATGAGAATGGCCTGAGATTGTAACAACGCCGCCAGGGTCAGGGTGATCCGCGGCAGGGGCGGATCGCCAATGGCCTGGTCGAACCCCAGGCACATCTGCGCCCCGTCCGGGTCCATGGCGGCCTCCAGCCCCCGGGCGCCCGGGATCAGCGAGGCCACATGGCCGTCCGGCCCCAAGCCCCGCAGGGTCATGTGAAACGGCGCCAGGGCCACGATGCCCGGCTCGGCGGCCTGTGCGCAGGCGACGGCGTCGGGGGCCTCGCGCCACAGGGGAACGAAGCGGGCGGCCCGGGCCTCCCCCGTCAGCAACCGCGACGCCACCAGCGCCTGGTTGGACGCCGGGTGGTCTGGAGGCACGAACCGTTCGTCGGACAAGGTGACGTCCACCTGACGCCAGTCCAGCCGGGTCTGGCTCAGCCGGTCGTAGACCAGTCCCGGGGAGCGGCCGCCGGTGACCACCAGCCGCCCCCGCTCGCCAGCGGCGGCGGCGGCGGTGAGCGCGTGGGCGACAGCGCCGGCCGCGGCGTCCGCCAGAGCCTCTGGTGTGGCGAAGGTCTCGATCATGGCTTCTTCTAGTCCCATCGTCGCGCCGGTGCAGCCCACCTCAGGCGGAACCTTCCACCCCGCGGCCGGTTCCTATGAGTCAGCACGTCGCCGGCCACGACGCGCCGCCTCCGGCCTTCGCCTCTGGCTAGCCGCCCAGGAGACGCGTCATGCGCATTGCGCAGGTTTCGCCCTTGTACGAAGCCGTACCCCCCCGGTTCTATGGCGGGACCGAGCGGGTGGTCGCCCACCTGACAGACGCCCTGGTGGACCTGGGTCACGAGGTGACCCTGTTCGCGAGCGCCGAGGCGCGCACCAAGGCCCGGCTGATTCCCGTGCGGGACGAGGCCATCCGCCTGGACCCAAGCCCGCTGAAATCGGATCTGGCCGCGCACATGAATGCGTTGGCCCAGGTGAGGGCCTTGGCGGACGACTTCGATCTGATCCACTTCCACACCGACATGATCCACTTCCCCTTCTTCGGCGATATGGCGCATCGCACCTTGACCACCCTGCATGGGCGTCTGGACCTGAAGGATCTTGCAGGCGTCTACGACCAGTGGCGGGACTTCCCGCTGGTCTCGATCAGCGATCACCAGCGGCTGTCCCTGCCGGGCGCCAACTGGGCCGGCACCGTGCATCACGGCATGGATCAAGGGCTCTATCGCTTCCACCCGGAACCCGGGCGCTACCTGGCCTTCCTGGGTCGCATCTCGCCGGAAAAGCGGCCGGACCGGGCCATCGAGATCGCCGTCGGCGCCGGCGTTCCCCTGCGGATCGCCGCCAAGATCGATGCGGCGGATAAGGACTATTATGAGGGCCGGATCAGGCCGCTGATGGATCACCCCCTGGTGACCTATGTGGGCGAGATCGGCGACGTGGAGAAATCGGCCTTCCTGGGCGGAGCCCAGGCGCTGCTGTTTCCCATCGACTGGCCCGAGCCGTTCGGCCTGGTGATGATCGAGGCCATGGCCTGTGGCGCGCCGGTGATCGCCTATGACTGCGGTTCGGTGCCCGAGGTGCTGGAGCCGGGGGTGACCGGCCTGATCGTCCGCAGCCAGGCCCAGGCCATCGCCGCGGTGGCCGAGACCGCCCGCTACGACCGCGCGGCCATCCGCGCCCGCTTCGAGGCGCGCTTCTCCGCCCGGGCCATGGCCCAGCGCTATCTCGATCTGCACGCGGCCCGCGCCGTGACGCGGAACCTGGCGCCGACACCGCCGGACCTCACCCTCGCCGCCAGCGCCTGAGTGACCATGGACGATCTTGCGCCTGACGCCCTCACCAGCACCGGTGAAACGGGCGAGTCCCGCTCGCCGAACCGGCTCTACGCCCTGAAGGACCGGGACACCTTCATGGTCTGCGACGCCTTTGGCGACGTCACCGGCGATGGCGACGGCCTGTTCCACAACGACACCCGGATTCTCTCCCGGTTCCGCCTGATGTTGGGAAGCGCCAAGCCCTCGCTGCTCTCGGCGGCCATCGGCCAGGATAATGTCTTCTTCTCATCCCACGGCGCCAACCAGGCTCTGCCCTTTCCGGGAGGGCCGGTGGGCCCGCCTGGAATCTTGCACGTCCAGCGCCGTCGCTTTCTCTGGGATGAGCGGCTCTATGAGAAGATCAGCATCGTCAATTACAGCCGGGACGTGGTGCTGGCGCCGCTGACCGTGGAGTACGGCGCCGACTTCCGGGACATGTTCGAGGTCCGGGGGGCGACCCGACCCCGGCGTGGGGTCTTCCGCACGCCGGTCTGTGACGGTCGCTCGGTCCGCTTCGCCTATGAAGGGCTGGACCATGTGGAGCGGGCCAGCATCGTGGCCTTTTCCGACGCGCCCTGGCGGATCAGCGCCCAGAAGGCCGATTTCATGTGCAGCCTCAATCCTGAGGGGCATTTCGAGCTCTATATCGAGGTCGGGGCTCATGGCGGGCCGATCCCCAGCCGGGAGCGGTTCGACGAGGCCGCCATCCGCGCCCGTTGGGACATGCGGCGGCGGCGGCGGCATGGGGCGCGGCTGCGCAGTTCCGGCCGGCTGTTCAACGAGTGGCTGGACCGCTCGCGATCGGACATCGCCCTGCTGACCACCCGGTTGGAGACCGGCCCCTATCCCTATGCCGGCATTCCATGGTTCTCCACGGCCTTCGGGCGGGACGCGATCATCACCTGCCTGCAGCTGCTCTGGTTTGCGCCTGGCCTGGCCAAGGGGGTCTTGACCTATCTGGCCGCCCACCAGGCCGAGGAGGTCTCCAGTTTCCGGGACGCCGCCCCAGGCAAGATCATGCACGAGACGCGCAAGGGCGAGATGCCGGCGGTCGGCGAGGTGCCCTTCGCCCGCTACTACGGGGGGGTCGACACCACGCCCCTGTTCATCGTCCTGGCCGGCGCCTATGCCGAGCGGACCGGCGACTATGAGCTGATCGACGCCCTGTGGCCGGCGCTGAAGCGCGCCGTGGGCTGGATCGAGCGGTTCGGCGACTCCAATGGCGATGGCCTGATCGACTATGCCCGCGGCGAAGACTCGGGCCTGTCCAACCAGGGCTGGAAGGACAGTGAGGACTCCGTCTTCCACGCCGACGGGCGGTTCCCCAAGGGGCCGATCGCTCTGGTCGAGGTCCAGGGCTACGCCTTCGCCGCCTTCAGGACCATGGGGGAGCTGGCTGAGCACCGGGGCGACCTGGAAGCCGCCCACCAGTGGCGCGACCGGGCCGAGCGTCTGCGGATCGCCGTGGAAGAGCGCTTCTGGATGCCCGACCGGGGATTCTACGGGATCGCCATAGACGGCGCCGGAGAGCTGTGCGCGGTGGAAGGGTCCAACCCCGGCCACCTGCTGTTCGTCGGCCTGCCGGCGCCGGAGCGGGGCAGGGCTGTCGCCCAGCATCTGCTGTCGGGCGGCTTCTCCACCGGCTGGGGGCTGCGGACCCTGGCGGCCGGCGAGGCCCGCTTCAATCCCATGTCCTACCACAACGGCTCGGTCTGGCCCCACGACACGGCGCTCTGCGTCCAGGGTCTGGCCAATTACGGGGAACGGGACGGGGTCGTGCGGATGATGTCGCACATGTTCGAGACCGCCGCCCATTTCGAGATGCGGCTGCCCGAGCTCTTCTGTGGCTTCCCCCGGGGGGCCGGCGAACCGCCGGTGGCCTATCCGGTCACCTGCCTGCCCCAGGCCTGGGCGGCGGGCGCCGTCTTCATGATGCTGCAGGCCTGCCTGGGCGTGAAGATCGACGGCGCCGCCCGGCGGGTCGAGATCACAGACCCCCGCCTGCCCATCGGCATCGACCGTCTGCGGGTGGAGGACCTTCGGGTCGGCCCGCACAGGATCAGCCTCGTCTTCGAGGACGTGGACGGCAAGATCGTGGTGCGCTGGCCGCCGGTGGACGGCGTCCGGGTCGTGGTGCGCTGAGCGCCCTAGCGTCGCGGCACGTGGGCCAGGCGCAGGATATTGGCCGCCCCGGGCGAACCCATGGGCAGACCGGCCAGGATCAGGATACGGCGGCCCGGCGCCGCCAGGCCCAGGTCCCGGGCGATCTCGGTGGCGATCTTGGCGAGCGATTCAGAATCCGTCGGCTGCGGCACGACGCGGGCCTCAACCCCCCAGGTCAGGGCCAGGCGGCGCGCGACGCCCACATGGGGCGTGAGCGCCAGGGCCGGCTGCAGGGGCCGTTCGCGGGCCAGGCGCAGGGCCGTCTGGCCCGTGGTGGTGAAGCTTGCGAGACAGACGATGGAGGGGCCTTGGGCGGCGCGGCCGGCGGCGGCCACCAGGGCGTCGGCGTCGGCGTCCTCGATCGGGTATTCCGCGGCCATCAGCTCGGGCCAGCGGGGGTCGCGCTCCACCCGGCAGATGATGCGATCCATGATCGACACCGCCTCCAGGGGAAAGTCGCCCGCCGCGGTCTCGGCCGACAGCATCAGGGCGTCAGCCCCCTCATAGACCGCCCCGGCCACGTCGGAGGCCTCGGCCCTCGTCGGCGTCGGCGCTGTGGTCATGGATTCCAGCATCTGGGTGGCGACGATCACCGGCAGGCCCCGGGTGCGGCAGGCGCGGATCAGGGCCTTCTGCACCACCGGCACGTCCTCGGGCGCCAGCTCCACCCCCAGATCGCCCCGGGCCACCATCACCCCGTCGCAGAGGTCGAGAATTTCATCGAGGGCGTCCAGGGCGGCGGGCTTTTCAATCTTGGCCAGGACCGCAGCCCGGCCCTGAACCAGTTGGCGCAGCTCGGCCATGTCGGCGGCCCGCTGGACGAAGGACAGCGCCACCCAGTCCACCCCCTGGTCCAGGGCGAAGGCCAGGTCCTTGCGGTCCTTGGGCGTCAGGGCCGGAATGGGGATCGGGTGGCCGGGCAGGTTCAGGCCCTTGTGGTTGGACAGGGTCTCGCCCACCACCACCTCGGTTTCGGCGAAGTCCTTGCCGTGGCGCACCACCCGCAGGCGCACCCGGCCGTCATCGATCAGGATGTCGGCGCCAACCTTCACCGCCGCCAGAATCTCCGGATGCGGCGCGCAGACCCGGGTGGCGTCGCCAGGGGTTGGGTCGAGATCGAGGCGGAAGGCCTGGCCCGGGCGGATCGAGACCGGCCCATCGGCGAAGCGGCCAAGCCGCAGCTTGGGACCCTGCAGATCGGCCAGCACGGCCAGGGGCCGGCCCACGGCCGCCTCGGCGCCGCGCACCGTGGCGATGGCCTTGGCGTGATCCTCGTGCGACCCGTGGCTGAAATTCACCCGGAAGACGTCAGCGCCCGCCCGGGCCAGGGCCTCCACCTGTTCAGGACTGCGGCTGGCAGGGCCCAAGGTGGCGACGATGCGGGCGCGGCGGGCTTGAATCATGGGTTCCCCGTTTGGCTGCGGACCCCGCACGGGGCCAAGATGGCGGCGAGTCGCTCGGCGCGGCCACGATTACAGCTTAGCAAACGGCGCCCGCGCGCCGTCGAGAAAAAGGACGCACAGCCCATGCGACACAACATCAGCGAGGCCCTGTCCCTGTGATCCAGACCCTGGACCTGTTTCCCATCGGCAACTGCTCGGCCAGCGCCCTGATCGACCGGCATGGACGTTTCGTGTGGGCTTGCGTGCCCCGGGTGGATGGCGACCCCTTCTTCTCGGCCCTGCTCAGCGACCGCGACCCGGCCGACCGCGACGTCCAGGGTCTGTGGGACATCCAGGCCGAGGGCCTGGCCCAGACCCGCCAGACCTATCTGCGCAACACCCCCATCGTGCGGACCGAACTGACCAACAAGGACGGCGAGAGCCTGGAGATCCTCGACTTCGCCCCGCGCTACCGGCAGTTCGGGCGCATCTACCGGCCCATGGCGATGATCCGGCTGATCCGGCCGATCAGCGGCGCCCCGCGCATCCGCATCCGCATGCGGCCCAGCGTCAACTGGGGCCAGGCGCCCGCCCGCCAGACCACCGGCTCCAACCACATCCGCTATGTGGGCGGCCCGACCACCATGCGGCTGACCACCAATGCGCCGGTGAGCCACATCACCGAGGAGCGTCTGTTCCGACTGGAAGAGCCCATCGCCATGTTCCTTGGCCCCGACGAGGGGTTCGACGCCGATGTGATGGCCACCACCACCCGGATGCTCACCGAGACCACCCACTACTGGCGCGAATGGGTGCGCACCCTGTCGGTGCCGCTGGAGTGGCAGGAGGCGGTGATCCGCTCGGCCATCACGCTCAAGCTCTGCGCCTATGAGGAGACGGGCGCCATTGTCGCGGCGCTCACCACCTCCATCCCCGAACATGCGGAGTCCGGGCGCAACTGGGACTATCGCTACTGCTGGCTGCGGGACGCCTATTATGTGGTCCAGGCCCTGACCCGGCTGGGCGCCGCCGACATGCTGGAGAACTACCTCTCCTACCTGCGCAACCTGGTGGCCGAGGCCGGCGGGGGCCATGTGCAGCCGGTCTATGGGGTCGGGCTGGAGCCCGGCCTGACCGAGAAGATCGCCACCGCCCTGCCCGGCTATCGCGGCATGGGGCCGGTGCGCATCGGCAACCAGGCTCATGAGCATCTTCAGCACGACGTCTATGGCCAGATCATCCTGTCCACCGTCCAGGCCTTCTTCGACGAGCGCCTGTTGCGGCCGGCCACGGTGGAGGATTTCCGCGCCCTCGAACCCGTCGGCGAGCGGGCCTATGAGGTCTATGCGACGCCCGACGCCAGCCTGTGGGAGTTCCGGGGCCGCGAGGCGATCCACACCTATTCGGCGGTGATGTGCTGGGCGGCGTGCGACCGCCTGGGCAATGCGGCGGTGCAGCTGGGTCTTCTGGAGCGGGCGGCCCTGTGGAACGCCCGGGCCGATGAGATGCGCAAGGTCATCGAGGACCGCGCCTATAACGAGGAGCTGGGCCGCTACGCCGCCACCTTCGACGGGGACGAGCTGGACGCCAGCCTGCTGCAACTGGTGGACGTGCGTTTCACCCCGGCCAGCGACCCGAAGATGGCCGCCACCATCGCGGCGGTGGAGAAGGGCCTGAGGCGGGGCCCCTACATGCTGCGCTACGCCCTGCCCGACGATTTCGGCGAGCCCAAGACCGCCTTCAACATCTGCACCTTCTGGCTGATCGAGGCCCTCTATCTGAGCGGCCGCAGCGAGGAGGCCCGGGCGCTGTTCGAGGAGATGCTGACGAGGCGTACGGCCGCAGGGCTCCTGTCAGAGGACATCTCCTTCGACGGGAACGAGCTGTGGGGCAACTACCCCCAGACCTATTCCCTGGTCGGGCTGATCAACTGCGCGACGCTGCTGTCCAAGCCCTGGGCGGCGGTGCGCTGAAGCCGCCTCACCCCGCCGGGGGCGGGGTGAAGCCGCGGACGTTCTCGTCGATGGCCTGGGCCAGGGACAGCAGCCGCGCGTCACTCCCATGGCCGCCGATCAGCTGGGCGCCCACCGGCAGGCCGTCGGCCGCGATCCCGGCCGGCACGGTGGTCGCCGGCAACAGACAGGCCGTGGCCAGCGCGATCCAGCCCAGCATGGTGATGTAGGGCGCGCCGCCCCCGTCGGAGAACTTCAGCCGCCGGGACGGGAACGCCCCCTGGCTGTGAGGGAAGGCCGTTCCGGGCGCGATAGGCGCCAGAATGGCGTCATAACCCTCGAACACTGCCTCCATCTCCCGGCGCAGGCGCGCGCGGATGGCGTCGGCCGCCAGCCAGTCCCGGTGGCGGGCGGTATAGGCCATCACCGAACCGGCCCAGGAGACGGGGCCCGCGCCGCGGCCCCGCGCAAACCGGGCGGCCGGGCGCATCAGCTCCATGCGGCGAATCTGACTGGCCGGCAGGTCGGCGCCGATGATCGAGCCTAGCAGCAGCAGGTAGGACTCCAGCAGGGTCTCCACATC
>JAHUZY010000109.1 GCA_019264505.1 Phenylobacterium sp.
CGTCACAATAGGTCCGGACATCCTGGCCGGCGGCGGCGGCCGCCAGCTCGGCCGGGGTGCCGTGCTCGTCGGTGGCGCACACATAAAGGACCTCATGGCCCTGGGCGCGCTTGAACCTGGCCCAGACATCGGCCGGCAGCATCGACCCGGCCAGGTTCCCCAGGTGCTTGATCCCGTTGATGTAGGGCAAGGCCGAGGTGATGAGGATGCGGGACATGGGTCTGCCGGCTCGTATGAGAGGGTCGTGAGGGCGGGCTTATATGGCGCCGCGTCCGGCTTGCCAAAAGCCGTGACCATGGCGGCGCGATTCAGACCCGGATCGGTCCCTTGAAGATGAACAGTGCGCCGGCCGCGATCAGGCCAAAGCCGATGGCGTGGTTCCAGGTGAACCGTTCCCCCAGATACATCACCGAGAAGACCGCGAAGACCGCGAGCGTGATGACCTCCTGCATCGTCTTCAGCTCGGCCGGGGAATAGACGGCCCGGCCCATGCGGTTGGCAGGCACGGCCAGGCAGTATTCGAAGAAGGCGATGCCCCAGCTCACCAGGATGATGATCCACAGGGGCCGATGCTCGACCTTCAGGTGGCCATACCAGGCGAACGTCATGAAAATGTTGGAGAACACCAGCAGAACCACCGGGGCGGCGAAGGCCATCAACGGGGTCAGGCCAGGCGCCAGACTGGGGGGCATTAGAGGTCTCCGAGGTGTTCGGCGTCGATTGGGGTCTTAACCCCTGCGCCATCAGCCTTATAAGCAGGTGCTGGGCTGCTGAGGGAGAGTGTGATGCGGGCTTGGGTGAAGAAGACGGGACTGGCCGCGGCCAGCGCGGCGGCCTTGCTGGGCCTCGCCGCCTGCGGCCAGGGGCAGAGCGCCAACGACACGGTGCGGATCTACAACTGGTCGGACTATATCGACCCTGAGCTGCTGGAGGCCTTCACCAGCGATACCGGGCTGAAGATCGTCTACGACACCTTTGATTCCAATGAGGTGCTGGAGACCAAGATGCTCCAGGGCGGCACCGGCTATGACGTCGTGACCCCGTCCAACCACAACATCCCGCGCTATATCGAGGCCGGCGCCATCGCCGAGCTCGACAAGTCCAAGCTGACCAATATCGGCAATCTGTCGCCCAAGATCATGGCCTATATGGAGCCGTTCGATCCGGGTGGTCGCTACACCGTGCCCTACATGTGGGGCACCATCGGCATCGGCTTCAATCCGCAGAAGGTGGCCGAACGTCTGCCCGGCGTGACCATCGATTCCTGGGACGTGTTGTTCAAGCCGGAGAACATGGCCAAGCTGGCCGACTGCGGCGTCCATTTCCTGGACGCCTCGGAAGACATGTACGCCGTGGCGCTCAACTATCTGGGCAAGGACCCCAACTCCACCACCGTGGCCGACTATGAGGCCGCCACCGAGATGCTGATGGCCGTGCGCCCGCATGTGCGCAAGTTCCACTCCTCGGAATACGTCAACGGCCTGGCCAATGGCGATATCTGCGTGGCCATCGGCTATTCCGGCGACATCTTCCAGGCCGCCGACCGGGCCTCGGAAGCCGGCGCCGGCGTCGAGGTGGACTATGTGATCCCCAGCGAGGGCAGCCAGGTGTGGTTCGACGTCTTCGCCATTCCGGTCGACGCCCCCAATCCGGACGCGGCCTATGCCTTCCTGGACTTCATGCTGCGTCCCGACGTGATCGCCACGGCGTCCAACTACACCGCCTATGCCAACGCCAATGAGCCGGCCACGGCCCTGATCGATCCGGAAGTCCGGGATGATCCGCGCATCTATCCCAGCGACGAGGTAATGGAGCGCCTGTTTGTCACCACCGCCAAGGGCCAGGACCTGGTCCGCGAGGTGAACCGGCTCTGGACCCGGGTCCAGACGGGCCAGTGACCCGCCGCGCCACGCCCTGGGGGCTCGACCTTTCGTGAACGCCAAGCCGCGTTTGAACATCGGCGCGGTGCGCTCGAGCTTCGCCCCGTGGGCGGACCCCTCGGCCAAACCGCTGGTCCGCTTCGATCAGGTGACCAAGCGTTTCGGCGGCGAAACCGCCGTCGATGCGGTGTCGCTGGACATCTATGAGGGGGAGTTCTTCGCCCTGCTGGGCCCGTCGGGCTGCGGCAAGTCGACCCTGATGCGGATGCTGGCCGGCTTCGAGACGCCCGACCTTGGCCGCATCACCCTCGGCGGCGAGGACCTGGCTGGCCGGCCGCCGCACCTGCGGCCGGTGAACATGATGTTCCAGTCCTATGCGCTGTTTCCTCACCTGACGGTGGCCCAGAACATCGCCTTTGGCCTGCGCCAGCAGAAGAAGCCCAAGGACGAGATCGCCACCCGGGTCGATGAGATGCTGGCCCTGGTGCGGCTGGAGGGCCTCGCTCACCGCAAACCTGACCAGCTGTCCGGCGGCCAGAAGCAGCGGGTGGCTCTGGCCCGGGCCATCGCGCCCAAGCCGCGCATGCTGCTGCTGGACGAGCCGCTCGGCGCCCTGGACCGCAAGCTGCGGGAAGAGACCCAGTTCGAGCTGATGGCCCTGCAGCAGCGCTTAGAGATGACCTTCCTGATCGTCACCCACGATCAGGAAGAGGCGATGATCACCGCTGACCGGATCGCGGTCATGCGGGCCGGCCAGCTGGCCCAGATCGGCCGCCCGGCCGAGGTCTATGAGGCGCCCAATTCCCGCTATGTGGCCGACTTCATCGGCGATGTGAACCTGTTCGAAGCCAAGGTCACCGAGGACGACGGCGACATCATCCGCCTGGTCAGCCCCGAAGCGCCCGAGGGTCTGGAAGCGATCGAGGACGACGAGATCGCCATCGGCTCCACCGCCTGGCTGGCCGTGCGGCCGGAGAAGATGCGGGTGCACCTTGATCCCCCGCCGCCTGGTCCCAACCGCCTGGAAGGAACCGTGGCCGATATCGGCTATCTGGGGGACTGGACCACCTATCTGGTGGAGCTGCCCGGCGGACGGACCATCCGGGCGGCCCGGGCCAACGCCAGCCGGGTGGTGGATCGCCCGGTCGACTGGGACGACAAGGTCTGGCTGACCTTTGCGCCCGATTCCGCCGTGGTGCTCACCCGATGAGCGTGACGGGCGCCCCGCGCCCGCGTCGCCCCTGGAAGGGCCTAGGACGCCCTAGAGGACAGCCCAGCTCCGAGGCGCGGGCTGCGCTGGCGCCCTTCCTGTGGTTGGCGGTGTTCTTCCTCGTGCCGTTCCTGCTGGTGGCCAAGCTGTCCCTGTCAGACGTGGTCCTGGCCATCCCGCCCTATGCGCCGCGGCTGGACTGGAGCCAGGGGCTCGGCGGCGTCATCGCCTTCGTCCGGGCGCTCGACTTCGACGCCTATGCCCGGATGGGCCAGGACGGCCTCTATCTGGCGGCCTACCTCTCCAGCCTGAAGTTCGCCGCGGTGGCCACCGTGATCCTGCTGCTGGTGGGCTATCCGCTGGCCTATGGCATGGCCAGATGCCGGCCCAGCGTCCGCCAGGCCCTGTTGATGGCGGTGATCCTGCCGTTCTGGACGAGCTTCCTGATCCGGGTCTATGCCTGGATCGCCATCCTGAAGCCCGCCGGCCTGCTAAACATGCTTCTGGCCCAGGTCGGCCTGCCGCCCGTGGACATTCTGAACACCGACACGGCGGTCTATATCGGCCTCGTCTACGCCTACCTGCCCTTCATGGTCCTCCCGCTCTATGCGGTGCTGGAGCGACAGGAGGCCGGCCTGCTGGAAGCCGCAGCCGACCTGGGCTGCACGCCGTTCCAGAGCTTCTGGCGGGTGACCTTCCCCCTGTCCCTGCCTGGCGTGGCGGCCGGCGCCCTGCTCTGCTTCATCCCCATGGTCGGCGAATTCGTGATCCCCGATCTGCTGGGCGGCTCGGGCACCCTGATGCTCGGCAAGACCATCTGGACGGAGTTCTTCTCCAACCGAGACTGGCCGGCCGCCAGCGCCGTGGCCATCGTACTGCTGGCCACCCTCGTCATCCCCATCCTGCTGTTCCAGCGACAGCAGACCAAGATGATGGAGCAGCGCTGATGCGGCGGGGACCCAGCGCCTTCAACATCGCCGCCATCGTGCTCGGCATGGGCTTCCTCTACCTACCCATTGTCCTGCTGGTGATCTACTCGTTCAATGAGAGCCGGCTGGTCACGGTCTGGGGCGGCTTCTCCACGCGCTGGTATGTGAGCCTGTTCCAGAACGAGCAGCTGCTGGCCGCAGCCTGGGTGACCCTGCGGGTGGCCTTCGTCTCGGCGACCCTGGCCACCATTCTTGGGACGCTGGCCGCGCTCGGCCTCGTGCGAGCCGGCCGCTTCCGAGGCCGCACCCTGTTCTCCAGCATGACCTATGCGCCGCTGGTCATGCCCGAGGTGATCCTGGGTCTCTCCCTGCTGCTGTTGTTCGTGTCGGTGGGGGTGGCGCGGGGCTTCTGGACCGTGATGATCGCTCACACCACGCTCACCCTCTGCTACGCCACCGTGGTGGTGCAGGCCCGGCTCGTCTCGTTCGACGAGGCGTTGGAGGAAGCCGCCCGCGACCTGGGCGCGCCGCCCTGGAAGGCCTTCGCCCTGGTGACCCTGCCCAATATCGCGCCGGCGGTAGCCGCGGCCTGGATGCTGGCCTTCACGCTTTCCCTGGATGATCTAGTGATCGCCAGCTTCACCTCGGGGCCTGGGGCCACCACCCTGCCGATCCGCATCTACAGCGCCGTGCGCCTGGGCGTCAGTCCGGAGATCAACGCCATCTCGACCCTGCTGATCGGTCTGGTGGCCACCGGCGTCATCGCGGTTTATCTGCTGAACATGCGCAGGCGGACGGCCGCCCCCTGATGTGTCATAGGTGGGACGGCCCTGGAGTCGGGGGTCCTTCACCGCGCGATGACCCATGAAGCCGCCGCCCAAGAGACTGTCAGACCTCAAGGCCCCGGCCCCGCCCATGGACGTCTATGCGC
>JAHUZY010000120.1 GCA_019264505.1 Phenylobacterium sp.
CCGCAGAGCTGCTCGGCCTGCCCGTTCCGCCGGAAATCCCGATGGAAGACGCCAACCTGGCCGGCCCGGCGCAGCGCTTCTATGCCGAGAGCAAGCGGGTCTCCAACGCCCGGGCCAAGGCCGAACTTGGCTGGCGTCCTGCCTATCCGACCTATCGCGAGGGCCTGGCGGCCATCCTTCAGGCAGGCGGCTGAACCAGCTCCTCGACCGCCGCGATCAGCCGGGCGAGATCCTGGGGCCGCGACAGGCGGTGATCCCCGTCCTTGATCAGCTGAAACACCACATCGGGGCTGTTGATCGCCTGGGCGAGCTCCAGGGCGTGGCGCCAGGGGACGTCAGCGTCGTCCCCGCCCTGCAGGATGCGCACCGGGGCGGTGATGGGCGCGGGCCCCGGCAGGATCGACCAGCGGTCGCCATCCTCCAGCAGGGTGCGGGTGATCGGATAGGGCTCCCCATAGTTGGACGGGCGCATCCAGACGCCGGTGTCGTCCAGGGACTGGCGGGCCGCCGCATCGATTTCCGGCCCCATCAGCTTTTCGGTGAAGTCCGGCGCCGGCGCGACCAGGACCAGACCTCGCACCTGTTCTGATCGCACCATGGCCGCAAGGCAGGCGATCCAGCCGCCCATGGAGGATCCCACCGGCACGACCGGGCCAGGCGCCAGCTCATCGAGGACGGCCAGCGCATCCTCCCGCCAGCGGGTGATCGTGCCCAGGGCGAAATCGCCCTCGGACTCCCCATGGCCGAAATAGTCGAAGCGCACATAGGCCTGGCCGGTCTCCAACGCCCAGTCGGCCAGCGCCTGGGCCTTGGTTCCGGCCATGTCGGAGCGAAAGCCGCCCATCCAGACGACGGCGGGGCCGCGGCCGGCGATCCGCCGCCAGGCCAGCGACGTCCCGTCGGGGCGGCGCAGATATCCCGTTTCCTCACGCATGGGGCCTTATAGCCGGCTCCCCGGCCCCATCCCAGGTCGTGCGGGGTTTACCGAAGCGTGTTCTGCGGTATGCAAGGCGCCGTGACATTGCCCCCGGACTTTACGCTTCTGCAGGTCGTGCCCGAACTGGACACAGGCGGGGCCGAGCAGACCACGATCGACATCGCCCATGCGGTGGTGCGCAGCGGCGGCAAGGCCCTGGTGGCCACCCGCGGCGGGCGGATGGCCGCACGCCTTGAGTCCGACGGCGGACGACTGGCCCAGATGCCGGTCCAGACCAAGAACCCCCTGGTCATGCTGGGCAACGCCGCCCGGCTGGTGGATCTGATCCGCCGCGAGAAGGTCAGCCTGGTCCATGCCCGCTCCCGCGCCCCGGCCTTTTCGGCCCTGTGGGCGGCGCAGGTCACCGGGACACCGTTCGTCGCCACCTATCACGGGGTCTACAACGCCCGCAGCCGCCTGAAGCGGTGGTACAATGCGGTGATGACCCGTGGAGACCTGGTGATCGCCAATTCCGACTTCACCCGCGACCATGTGCTGCGCGAGCACAGCCTGGACGCCGACCGCATTGTCTCCATCCCCCGGGGCGTCGACCTGGAGCGTTTCAATCCCAACTGGGTGGCGCCCGAGCGGGTCGAGGCCTTGAGGCAGGCCTGGAACGTCCCTGCCGATCCCACAGTCACCACCTTTCTGCTGGCCGCCCGCCTGACGCGGATCAAGGGGCATGGCACGCTCATCGCCGCCGCCGCGCGGCTGAAGGCTGCGGGACGTGGCGCATTCCGGATCGTGCTGGTCGGCGATGATCAGGGCCGCAGCGCCTATCGGGCAGAACTGGCCGCCCAGATCGCCGCCGAGGGGCTGGAGGATCGGGTCTTCATGGTCGGCCACTGCGACGACATGCCGGCGGCCTATCTGCTGGCCGACGTGGCCCTCCTGCCGTCCATCGTTCCGGAATCCTTCGGTCGCACCGCGGTCGAACCCCAGGTGATGGGCCGCCCGGTGGTGGCCTCGCAATTAGGCGGCATGACGGAGACGGTGATCCAGGGCGAGACCGGCTGGCTGGCGGCGCCTGGAGATGTGGACGCCTGGACCCAGGCGCTCGGCCGGGCGATGGAGGTAGGTCCCGCCCGCCTGGCCGAAATGGGCCGGACAGCGGCCAACCGGTCCCGCCGGCTCTATTCGGTCGACGCCATGTGCGCGGCCACCCTGGAGGCTTATGAACGGGTCCTGGAGGCGAGGAGCTGATGGCGCCCCCCCGCGAGATCAAGAAGATCCTGGTGATCAAGCTGTCGGCCATGGGGGATTTCATCCTCGCCCTGGCCGCGGCCAAGCAAATCCGTCAGGCCCATCCCAAGGCGCGGATCACGCTGCTGACCACCCCGCCCTTCGAAGGGCTGGCCAAGCTCTGCCCCTATTTCAACACGGTCGAGACCGACGGGCGACCGGAGGGCGTCAGCGAATGGCTGGCTCTGGTCGGGCGTCTGCGCAAGGCCAAGTATGACCGGGTCTATGACCTGCAGACCTCGTCGCGGTCGAACCTGATCTTCCACGGCTTGCGCCCTTTCCCGCCGGAGTGGTCAGGGGTGGCGGCCGGCTGCGCCCTGCCCCCCCGCAATTCCCGCCGGGACAAGATGCACACCCTGGAGCGCCATGCGGACCAGTTGAAGGACGCCGGCATCTGGCCCAACGCGCCCACCGAGCCTGGCACGGCGCCTGGCCCCGATGTGGCCTGGATCCTGCGCAAGGCCGAGGCGCCCCGGCCGGTGGCTGGCGGGATCGAGGCCAGGCCCTATGTTCTGATGGCGCCGGGGGGCTCGGCCCACCGGCCCGAGAAGCGCTGGCCGGTGGAGCACTACAGTGAGCTCGCCCGCATCCTCTATGCCGCTGGCTTCGACATCGTAGTCATTGGCGGCCCCCAGGAAAGCGCCATGGCCCGCACCATCCAGCGCAGCGTCGGCAAGGCTCGCGACCTGACCGGGCGCACGGACCTCGCCCGAATCGCCATGCTGGGCGCCCGGGCCGCCCTGGTGGTCGGCAACGACACCGGCCCGGTGCATCTGGCGGCTGCGGCCGGGCCGCCGACCATCGTGCTGTTTTCCAAGGCCTCGGACCCCATCCTGTCAGCCCCCCGGGGCCATGTGGCCGTCCTGCAGGCCGACAATCTGGCCCAGATGCCGGTGGCCCAGGTGCTGCAGGCGGCCCGGGCGCTCACCCGGTTTCCCGACGGGTCGAATGCTTGATCGCCTCAGGGCGCTTCGTCATATAGTCTAGGGACTGGTTGGCGCGTCTGCGCGCCTGCGACATTCACTGAAACAGACTCAGGAGCTTTGCCTATTCGCCGCCCCATGCAGGCGCCGCCCCAGAAGGAAGGGCCGCGCATCAACGAGGACATCCGCGTTCCGCGCGTCCTGCTGATCGATCAGCAGGGCGAGAAGCAGGGCGTCATGCCCACGTCGTCGGCTCTGGAAGCCGCCGCGGAAGCCGGCCTCGATCTGGTCGAGATCGTGCCCAACGCGGATCCGCCCGTTTGCAAGATCCTGGACTATGGCAAGTTCAAGTTCCAGGAACAGAAGAAGAAGAACGAGGCGCGCAAGCGGCAGAAGGTGGTGGAGATCAAGGAGATCAAGCTCCGCCCCAACATCGACACCCACGACTACGAGGTGAAGTCCCGCTCGATGCACCGCTTCTTCGAAGAGGGCGACAAGGTGAAGGTCACCCTGCGCTTCCGCGGTCGCGAGCTGGCGCACCCGGAACTCGGCATGAAGCTCCTGCAGAAGGTCAAGGCTGACTTCGAAGAGGTCGCCAAGGTCGAGTATGAGCCCCGCATGGAGGGCCGCCAGATGATCATGATCCTGGCGCCCCGCTAACCGCGGCCATCGACGCAAGACAAGCAAGGGCCGGCGGCGACGCCGGCC
>JAHUZY010000503.1 GCA_019264505.1 Phenylobacterium sp.
CCACGGGGGGGCGGCCGACCGCGGCGAAGGCCGCGCCGGCCAGGGGCAGCAGGATGACAAAGCCCGTGTCGGCCGCGTGGTTGGCGATCAGGCCGAGAAAGATGACCACCGGCGTCACCAGTCGGTGCGGCGTGCGACTCATCATGGCGCGAATCGCCGCCGAGAGCAGCCCGACCCGCTCGGCGATGCCTGCGCCCAGCATGATCAGCAGGACATAGCCCAGGGGCGCGAAGCCGGTCAGGGTCTTGGGCATCTCGACCAGCAGGGTGCGGATATTGTCTGGGGCCAGCAGGCTCTGCGCCTGAAGCAACTGCCCATCCACAGGATTGATCGCGCTGACGCCGGCCCAGGCGCAGATGACGCTGGCCAGGACCAGGGCGCCGATGATCCAGGCGAAGATGAAAACCGGGTCCGGCAAACGGTCACCCAGGCGCTCAATGGCGTCGAGCGCCCGGTGAAGTATGGGTTTTGCGGTCAATTTCCCCTCCCCGCTGCGGGGTCAGCCTAGGGCGCGGGGCAGGGCGCGGAAACCGCCGTCGCAGCGGTTGAGAAGCATTCGCAAAATAATCCGTCTAATGCTCGCATGCTGGGCGCGCTGCTCACCTCGCGACGTCTGGCCGCAGCCGCTGCGGGCGCGACGATGGCGTATCTCTGTTGTCGGAATCCGCTGTTTGAACCCTGCGCATTGCTGGTCTAGAAGGGCGCGCGACTCCTTCGAGGACTCCATGAACGCGTTCCTTCTGCAGTACCTGCCCATCGTGATTTTCCTGGGGATCGCGGCGGTTCTGGGCCTGGCCTTCGTGCTGGCCGCCGCCGTGCTGGCGCCCAAGGCGCCCGACCCGGAAAAGCTCTCGACCTACGAGTGCGGCTTCAACGCCTTCGACGATGCGCGGATGAAGTTCGACGTCCGGTTCTATCTGGTCTCGATCCTCTTCATCATCTTCGACCTCGAGGTCGCGTTCCTGTTCCCCTGGGCCGTCAGCCTGATGAACCTGCCCACCGAAGCCATGCAGTTCGCCTTCTGGTCGATGATGACCTTCCTGGGCATTCTGACAGTCGGCTTCATCTATGAATGGAAGAAGGGGGCCCTCGAATGGGAGTGATCGTTCCGGCCAATTCGGCCGCCCGGGCGACGGTCGAGGGTTATGATCCCAAGATCCACGACCCCTTCTTCGACGGGGTCAACGACCAGCTGGCCGACAAGGGCTTCATCACCGCGGCCGCAGACGACCTGATCACCTGGGCGCGCACCGGCTCGCTCATGTGGATGACCTTCGGCCTGGCCTGCTGCGCCGTCGAAATGATGCAGGCCTCGATGCCGCGCTACGACCTGGAGCGCTACGGCTTCGCCCCGCGGGCCAGCCCGCGTCAGTCCGACGTGATGATCGTCGCCGGCACCCTGTGCAACAAGATGGCTCCGGCCCTGCGCAAGGTCTACGACCAGATGCCGGACCCGCGCTACGTCATCTCCATGGGCTCCTGCGCCAATGGCGGCGGCTACTACTATTTCAGCTATTCGGTTGTGCGCGGTTGTGACCGCATCGTGCCGGTGGACATCTATGTTCCGGGCTGCCCGCCGACGGCCGAGGCCCTGGTCTATGGGGTTCTGCAGCTCCAGAAAAAGATCCGCCGCACCGGGACGATCGAACGATGAGCTGGCCCGTCTCCGCCGCCGACCTGCAGGCGCTGGGCCAGGCCATGGTGGCCAATAGCGCCGGCGCCCTGACCGCCGCCCATGTGACCTATGACGAACTGTCGCTCAGCGCGCCCCTGCCGCGGATCGTCGAGGCCCTGACCTTCCTGCGCGATCATCCGGACTACCGGTTCGAGGTGCTGATCGACCTGACGGCGGTGGATTATCCTGAGCGCGAGAAGCGTTTCGAGGTGGTCTATCACCTGCTGTCGATGAGCAAGAACCTGCGGGTGCGGGTCAAGCTGGTGACCGATGAGGACACGCCCGTCCCCACCGCGACCCCTGCCTATCCCTGCGCCAACTGGTACGAGCGCGAGGCCTTTGACATGTACGGGGTCTTCTTCGAAGGCCATCCGGACCTGCGCCGCATCCTCACCGACTATGGCTTCCACGGCCATCCGCTGCGCAAGGACTTCCCCATGAGCGGCTATGTGGAGCTGCGCTATGACGACGAGCTCAAGCGCGTGGTCTATGAGCCCATCAAGATGACCGAGTGGCGCAACTGGGACTTCCTCAGCCCCTGGGAAGGCGCCGAGCGCAGTTTCGCCGCCCTTCCGGGCGATGAAAAGGCGGAGCCCAAGGCATGACCCGCGAAGTCGTACCGCCCTCCCCGGCCCCGCTGGCCCACAGCCCCTCGACCGAAACCGAGATCCGCAAGTTCACCATCAACTTCGGTCCCCAGCATCCGGCCGCGCACGGCGTGCTGCGCCTGATCCTGGAGCTGGACGGCGAAGTGGTCGAGCGGGTCGACCCCCATGTGGGCCTGCTCCATCGCGGCACCGAAAAGCTGATGGAGTACAGGCCCTATCAGCAGACGATCCCCTATTTCGATCGCCTGGACTACGTGGCGCCGATGAACCAGGAGCACGCCTATGTGCTCGCCATCGAGAAGCTGCTGGCCGTCGAGGTTCCCTATCGGGCCCAGCTGATCCGGGTGCTGTATTCGGAAATCGGCCGCATCCTGAACCACCTGCTCAATGTCACGACCCAGGCCATGGACGTGGGCGCGCTGACCCCGCCGCTGTGGGGCTTCGAAGAGCGCGAAAAGCTCATGGTCTTTTATGAGCGGGCGTCCGGCGCGCGGCTGCACGCCAACTATTTCCGCGTCGGCGGCGTCCGCCAGGACCTGCCGCCGGCCCTGGTGGCGGACATTTCGGCCTGGTGCGACGCCTTCCCCAAGGCGTTGAAGGACATCGACAGCCTGATCACCGGCAACCGCATCTTCAAGCAGCGCAATGTCGATATCGGCGTGGTCAGCAAGCAGGAGGCCCTGGACTGGGGATTCTCCGGCGTGATGGTGCGCGGTTCGGGCATCGCCTGGGACCTGCGCCGCAACCAGCCCTACGAGTGCTATAACGAGCTGGAATTCGACATCCCGCTCGGCGTGAACGGCGACTGCTACGACCGCTATCTCTGCCGCATGGAAGAGATGCGCCAGTCGGTGCGCATCATGAAACAGTGCTGTGATCGCCTGGAAAAGACCCCCGGCCCGGTCCTGACCGAAGACAACAAGATCGGCGCGCCCCGCCGCGGCGAGATGAAGCGCTCAATGGAAGCGCTTATCCATCACTTCAAGCTGTTCACCGAGGGCTACCGGACCCCGCCCGGCGAGGTCTATGCCTGCGTCGAGGCGCCCAAGGGCGAGTTCGGCGTGTTCCTCGTCTCCGACGGTTCCAACAAGCCCTACAAGTGCAAGATCCGCGCGCCGGGCTATCCGCACCTGCAGGCCATGGACTGGATGAACCGCGGCCACATGCTGGCTGATGTCTCGGCCATTCTGGGCTCCCTGGACATCGTGTTCGGGGAGATCGACCGATGAACGCGGCGACCTCTCCGGCCCCGGCGGACCTGGCCCAGGGTCAGCTCGACGCCTACAACGCCCAGGACGTGGACGCCCTTTGCGGCTTCTTCGCCGAAGACCTGATCGTCGCCGACTTCAACGGCGCGGTGACGGTGGACGGACTTGAGGCCTTCCGGGCCAAGCACGTGGCCCTGTTCGCCGAGCATCCGCAGAACCGCGCCGAACTCGCCCATAGGGTGGTGATCGGCGATCGGGTGATCGATCACGAGAGGGTCTATCGCAAGCCCGGTCCGGTGAGCTTTGAAGTGGCCGCCATCTACACCATCGCCGGCGGCAAGATCGCCCGCATCGACTTCGTGAAGTGAGGGGCATGTGAGCGTTCGTCGTCTTTCGCCCAATCAACCCGCCAGCTTCGCCTTCCAGCCCGAGACGCTGGAAAAGGCCAAGTGGTGGATCGCCAAGTTCCCGGACGGCCGGCAGCAGTCGGCGGTGATTCCGATTCTGTGGCTGATCCAGAAGCAGGATGGCTGGGTCAGCGAGCCCGCCATCCGCACCGTGGCCGAGATGCTCGGCATGGCCCGCATCCGGGTGCTGGAGGTGGCGACCTTCTACACCATGTTCATGCTGGAGCCGGTGGGCAGCGTCGCCCTGGTCCAGGTCTGTGGCACTACGCCCTGCCAGCTGCGCGGCTCCGAAAGCCTGATGGCGGTCTGCAAGCGTAAGATCGGCGCGAAGGACCACCTGTCGGCCGATGGCAAGTTCTACTGGCAAGAGGTCGAGTGCCTGGGCGCCTGCGCCAACGCCCCCATGGCCGCCATCAACGACTATTACTACGAAGACCTGACGCCCGAGAGCTTCGAGGCCCTGCTGGACGATTTCGCGGCGGGCAAGGCGCCTGCGCCGGGGTCCGCGTCCAAGCGCCAGGGTTCTGCGCCCGAGGGCGGCCCGCTGACCCTGTCTGACCCGAGCCTGTATGATGGTTCGGCGGCCAAGCCGTTGAAGAAGATCCCCAACGCTGCGCCCAAGGCGAAGGCCAAGGCGGAGCCGACGGCGTGAGCGCAGAGGCGGGAATCAAGGCGCGGTTCATGCGCATGGCGGTGATCAACGGTCTTTGCCTGGC
>JAHUZY010000504.1 GCA_019264505.1 Phenylobacterium sp.
CCGCCCTTCTGGGCTTTCGCCTGGGCCGGCGGTCAGGCTCTGGCCCGCTACATCCTCGACAATCCCGCCATCGTGGCCGGCAAGCGCGTGGTCGATTTCGCCTCAGGCTCTGGCATCGTCGCCATCGCCGCGGCCAGGGCCGGCGCGGCCCATGTGCTGGCCGCCGACATCGACGCCTATTGCGGCGCGGCTCTGGCCCTGAACGCGCCCGCCAATGGGGTGGCCTGCGACTATACCAGCGCCGACCTGCTGGACGCCCCCCCGCCGCCCGTCGACGTCATCCTGGCCGGCGACATCTGCTACGAAAAGCCCCTGGCCACCCGGGTCATGGCCTGGCTGGGAGAGGCCAAGGCGGCTGGCGCCACGGTCCTGATCGGCGACCCCGGCCGCAGTTACTTCCCCCGCGAAGGCCTGGTCAAACTCGCCGAATACCAGGTCGCCACCACGCGGGAGCTGGAGGACCAGGAGGTCAAGAAGACGGCGGTCTGGACCTTGCCGGGCTAGGGCGCAGGGCAGGCCCGCAGATATGCCTCCAGCATGTGATGCAACTCTGCGGCCATCACCGCCTCTGAGGCCGGCGTGCCGGCCTCATCCACCAGCCACCGGTGGGACAAGGACTCAGCCACGTCCACAATCAGGCTTGCCCTCAGCTCGGGCGTCTCGACATGAGGCGCCAGCGCTTCGGCCACCATCTGGATGATCGCCAAGCGCAGACGCTCCACCCTGGACCGCTGCTCGGGGCTCAGGGGCGTCTCGCTGGACAGGACGCGGTGCAGCCTGGGGTCATCGCGGTGCAGGCTGATAAATCCGCCAACGAGCAGACTGACAATCTCTGAAATGTCCGGCCTGTCGACAAGTCGCAATGCGCCCTGGGCGATAAGCGCTTCGCCCTGTCTGAGATGCGCATCGAGGATGGCGTCCACGATGGCGTTCTTGTTCGGGAAGTACTCGTAGACCGAGCCGACCGAAACCCCCGCGCGCCTGGCGACCAGATTGGTGTTCAGCGCGCCCCAACCGGCCTCGGCCAAAATCTGAGCAGCAGCCTGGATGATGGCCTCGACCGTCGCCTGGGCGCGGGCCTGGCGCGCTTGGCGGACGGGCCTTCTGGCGACTTTGGAGGCCACGCTGGCAGGCATCCTGAAACCCGAATTTCGTTATGTGAGTAATTACTCAATAATTGGCGGCATGAAGCGCTTTGACAATCACCCGTCCTGGATCCGCTATCGGGACCTTCTCGCTCAGGACTTTGGTATAGAGTTCCCCACTGAGCCCCAGGAGCACCACCGCCAGATCCGCGGGCATCTGGTTCGGTATGATGAGTGGCTGCCCGCCGGGGCGCCGGTCGGGGTCCTGATCCTGGTTCACGGGGGTGGCGGGCATGGGCGGATACTCGCCCCCTGCGCACTGCCGGCCATCGCCTGCGGATGGCGGGTTCTGGCCCCTGACCTTCCCGGCTATGGCCTCACGACCCCGGCTTCAGACTTCGATGGGGACTATGCCGAGTGGCCAGCCGTGGTCGCAGAGATCGCCGATCAGGTTGAAGCCGGACCCGTCGTGCTCATGGGCCTGTCCCTGGGCGGCATGACGGCGGTGAGCGCCGCCCAGATGAGCGCGCGGGTTCGCGGCCTCATTGTGACGACCCTTCTGGACATCTCGGACTCCGCGACCTTTGTGCAGGTCGCCCGCTGGCCTTGGCTGGGGCGGCTCAGTCTTGCGGCCATGCGCACGGTTCCAGCGCTTTTCGACCGGCTGATCATGCCCCTGGGCCTCGCCACGCCCTTGAGGCTCATGAGCCGCAACAGCGCCCTGCAGCGCTATTTCAAGCGCGACCGGTTGTTGGGGGGCAGGTGGGTGCGTGCGAAGTTCTTCCGCACGCTGCACCAGCACCGCCTGGCCCATCACAGGCTCGACTGCCCGATTCTTCTGGCGCACCCAGGCGCCGATGACTGGACGCCCGTCTCAATGAGCATGCCCCCCTACGAGAAGATTGAGGGCGCAAAGTCATTTCAGCTCCTCAGCAACGGCTCACACCTTCCTGCCGAAAGCCCCGCCTACGTCGAGTTGGGCCAGGCGATCCAGGCGTTCCTCGGCTCGGTCAGCCGAAACCCTGCCCCAAATTGAAAACTGCTGCGAGGTGAGCTGAGTCATCGTCGGACGAGGCGCTCGGCCGCCGGGATAATCTCTCTGTCAGGGACTAGCCTCGGCGACGCCTCTGGCGCCTATAGTGACGCCAAGTGACATCGTCCGACTGGAGCCTGCCCATGCGTCGCCGCACCTTTCTGGCCGCCCTGCCCGCCGCCTTGCCCGGTGCGCTGATGGCCGGCGCCGCCCAGGGCCAGACGCGAGGCGAGACGCCCAACCGCGACCGGCCTGATGTGGCGCCCGGCGACCGGATCGACGGGGCGACCTTCGCCAGCCGCAGCGCCGCCTGGGGGACCCATGGGGCGGCGGCCACGGCGCACCCGCTGGCGACGCTGGCGGCCATCGACATCCTGAGGGCTGGAGGCTCGGCGGTGGACGCCGCCATCGCGGCCAATGCGGTGCTGGGCTATGCCGAGCCCATCGCCTGCGGCATCGGCGGCGACTGTTTCGTCATGCTGTGGGATCCCCAGACCAAGGAAGTGGTCGGCCTGAACGGCTCGGGCCGCAGCCCCCGGGGCCTGTCCCTGGAAACCGTCCGCAGCCGCGCCAAGAACGGCCTTATCCCCTCGCACGGCGCCATCTCGGTCAGCGTGCCTGGCGCGGTGGACGCCTGGTGGGCCCTGCACGAGCGCTACGGCAAGCTGCCCTGGAAGGACCTGTTTGCGCCCGCCATCGCCCATGCCAGCGAGGGCGCGCCCATCAGCCAGAACGTCGGCTACTACCTGCAGCGCAGCTACGCCAACTTCACCGGCGGCAAGCTGGGCATCGAGGAAGTCGACAACTTCAAGGCCGTCTGGGCGCCGGAGGGCCGAACGCCCCAGGAAGGCGAGATCTTCAAGAACCCGGCCCTGGCCCGCACCTACAACCTGATCGCCGAGGGCGGTCGCGACGCCTTCTATGAGGGCGAGATCGCGCAGACCATCGAGGCCTATTTCCGCCGCATCGGTGGCTGGATGACCAAGGCCGACCTGGCCGCCCATCGGGCGGAATGGACCAAGGCCTATTCCAGCACCTATCGCGGGGTGGACGTCTACAGCCTCGGCCCCAATAGCCAGGGCCTGGCGACCCTGCAGCAGCTGAACATCATGGAGCGGTTCGACATTCGCGGCATGGGCTTCCAGTCGGCCGCCGCCATCCACCATGGGGCCGAGGCCAAGCGGCTGGCCTTCGAGGACCGCGCCCGCTACTACGCCGACCCGTCCTTCTATGACGTGCCGGCCGACTGGCTGATCTCCAAGGATTACGCCGCCCAGCGCGCCCGGCTGATCCGCCCGGACTCCATCCTGCAGACGGTATTCGCCGGCCAGGCCCCGACCCGGGGCGACACCACCTACTTCACCACCGCCGACAAGGACGGGATGATGGTCTCGATCATCCAGTCCAACTATCGCGGCATGGGTTCGGGCCTCGCCCCCGACGGCCTGGGCTTCATGCTGCAGAACCGCGGCGAGATGTTCGCCCTGACCGACGGCCATCCCAATGTCTATGCGCCGGCCAAGCGACCCTTCCAGACCATCATCCCGGGCTTTGCGGTGAAGGACGGGGCGCCTTGGCTCTCCTTCGGCGTCATGGGCGGCGACATGCAGCCCCAGGGCCAGGCCCAGATCATCTCCAACATGGTGGATTTCGACCTCTCCCTTCAGGAGGCCGGCGACAGCCCCCGCTGGCGCCACGGGGGCGGATCGGAGCCCACCGGCGAGGTCACGCCTGGGACCGGCCTGCTGCACCTGGAGAGCGGCGTGCCGGCCGCCACCCGCAAGGCCCTGGTCGATCTCGGCTGGACGATCGGCGAAAGCGACGGCAGCTTCGGCGGCTATCAGGCCATCGAGCGCTGGCCCGGCCGCTATGCCGCGGCCACCGAGATGCGCAAGGACGGGGTGGCGCTGGCCTACTGAGCAGGGAGGTCCCATGACCGAAGCCGAGGCGCGCGCCATCATCCTGGCCTTCCCCGGCGCCGAGGACGGGACCTCCTACGGCTATCCGTCCTTCAAGGTGCGTGGGAAGTTCTTCACCCGCCTGCGGGCCGAGGACGCCAGCCTGGTCCTCAGCGACGTGGGCTTCGACGAGCGCGAGATGCTGATGGCGGCGGAGCCCGCCACCTTCCACCTGACGCCGCATTACCAGGCCTATCCCACCGTGCTCGCCCGGATCGAGAGCCTCGATCCGGGTTCGCTGCACGGTCTCTTGGAGCGCCGCTGGCGCAAGCTGGCCACCAAGGCGATGGTCAGGGCCTACGAGGCGGCGCAGACGTCCACTTAACGGGCGGCGTACTGCTGGTTCATGCCGACGGCGATCCGGGCCTCAGCCAGGGTCTCCTGGTAGCAGTCAGACCGGGTCACGGTTTGTTTGAGCATCCGCACGCTGCCTTCGTGGCCGCCACAGGCGGTGAAGGCGGCGCGTTCCACCCGACGCTCCAGACGCTTGGCGTCATCGGCGTTGGCGGGGTTGAGATTGGCGACAATGACGGTGGCGGACCCCGTCTTGGCCGGTTCGGCCAGGGCCGGAGTCGCAAGAACCGCCGCGGCGAGCGCGGCTGACACAAGCTTGAACATGGTCGTCTCCCTAATGACAGACCCACGGCGACGACTCTGACGGCCGTCCGGATTCCGTTGGGTCACCTGACGAACATGGGGAGCAAATGGGGCCAGGGGAAGGCCTGCGGCCGCTTGCGCCCCGGCGCGCAGCGCCCCGCCCCTCAACCGTCATCCTGGGCCTTGTGCCCAGGATCCCT
>JAHUZY010000506.1 GCA_019264505.1 Phenylobacterium sp.
GGTCGGATCGACGGCGGCCTCGGGGGTTCTCGCCCGGGCCTGGTTGGAGGCGATCACCGCATCGGCGGAGCCGCCCGCCGCGGCGGCCACGTCGAGCCCGGGGGTTTCGTAAAGCTCAGGCACGGTGGATTCGACCGGCGCAGGCAGGGGCGCGCCGAGGGCCAGCGGCCCTTGCGGCTCGCTTGGGGTCGCCACCTGCTCCGGCGCTGCGGCGACGGCCGGCGCAGGGTCCTGAGCGTCCTGAATGCCACGCTGGGCGAAATTCCACACGACGATGGCGCCGATGACCAGAGCGCCGGCGACGATCGCGAAGCCCAGCCGACGATCGCCGGTGCGGCGCACACCCACCGGTTCGCGCAGGGCGTCATCCGTGGCCGGTTCTTCGGCCTTGAAGCGCGTGACGGCCGATTCAGCCTCAAGGCCCAGGGCCCGGGCGTAGGCGCGGACATAACCGATGGTGAAGGGGCGGGAGGGCAGATCCTCGATCCGCATCTCTTCGATCGCCGCCAGATAGGCCCGGCGAATCCGCGTGGAGTCGGCCACGTCCTGCAGCGACAGGCCACGGAATTCCCGCGCGGCCTTCAGAGCCGCGCCAATGTTCGGGCCGGAATCGAGGGTGGGCATATAGGAATCGAGAATGGTGGCGCGCGGGCTGTCATAGCTCACGTTGAAGTCGGTGACTCGGCCCGTATCGAGCGCCATGTCTGCTCGCCGCCCTCGAATTAAATTGTCACGACCAAAGGTCGCCACCCGCCCTGTCCGTTTTACACGGAACTGTTAATTTCCCTTTTAGCATAACGCGATAGCGCGCGGAACTCAATGTCGGCCTGTGGTTGATTCTCCACGGTCAAGCTAAACCGACAGGTAGAGTTTCCGCGCCAGGGTCTCGATCTCGTTACGCACCGAACCGCCGGTTCCGCGGATCAATGCGCTGACCCCGCGGTGGGCCGCCTCCCGGTCACAGGACAGCACCATCTGCTTCACCGGGCCAATGCCGGCCGGCGGCATGGACAGGCGCTCATAGCCGAGCGCCACCAGGGTGAAGGCCTCCAGGGGACGTCCGGCCATCTCCCCACAGACCGACACCGGGGTGCCGGTGTCGGCGCAGGCCTTCTGGATCTCGGCCAGGACCCGCAGGGCGGGCGGCGAGAGGGGGTCATAGCGGTCGGCCATCCGCGCGTTGCCGCGGTCGGCGGCGAACAGATATTGCAGCAGGTCGTTGGTGCCGACCGACACGAAGTCGGTCATCGGCAGCAGGGCGTCGAGGTGCCAGATCAGGGACGGCGCCTCGATCATGGCGCCCACGTCCAGGCGGGCCGGCGCCGGACGGCCGCGACGCTGGGCCCAGGCCACCTCGTGGTCCACCAGGGCGCGGGCGGCGCGGAACTCGTCCACGCTGGCCACCAGGGGGAACATGATGCGCAGGGCCCGGCCGCGGGCCGCGGCGATCAAAGCCCGCAGCTGAAGACGCAGCAGGGCGGGGCGGTCCAGCCCCATGCGGATGGCCCGCCAGCCGAGCGCCGGGTTCTCCTCCCGCTCAGCCTCGAGATAGGGCAACACCTTGTCGCCGCCGAGGTCCAGGGTGCGGAAGGTCACCGGCAGGCCGCCGGCGGCGTCCAGCACCCGGCTGTAAAGGGCGGTCTGGGCGTTGAAGCGCGGCAGCTCCTCGGCGACCATGAACTGGAACTCGGTGCGGAACAGGCCGATGCCCTCGGCGCCGGTCTCCCCCAGGATTTCCAGGTCCACATCCAGGCCGGCGTTCATCAGCAGGGTCACCTTGACCCCGTCTCGGGTGAAGGCCGGCGTGTCGCGCAGCTTGGCGAACTCGGCCCGGCGCTGGGACCTCACCTCGATCCGCGAACGGATGGCCTGCACCACGTCCAGGCGCGGGCGCAGATAGGCCTCGCCGGTCTCGGCGTCGACGATCACCGGATCGCCCTCGGTCACCCGGTCGCGCAGGCCGTCCAGACGCCCGACGCAGGGGATGTCCAGGGCCCGGGCGACGATGGCCGCGTGGCTGGCCGAGGAGCCTTCCTCCAGCAGGAGGCCCTTCAGCTTGTGCCGGTCATACTCCAGCAGGTCAGCCGGCCCGAGATTACGGGCGATGAGGATGGCGTCCTCGGGCAGCTCCCGGGCCACGTGACCGTCCCCGGCCAGGTGCCGAAGCAGCCGGTCGGCCAGGTCTTCGAAGTCGTGCAGCCGCTCGCGCAGATAGGGATCCCGGGCCTGGCCCAGGCGCGCCCGGTGTTCGGAGCGCACCCGCTCCACCGCGGCCTCAGCGGTCAGGCCGTTGCGCACCGCGTCCTGCAGGGACCGGTTCCAGCCCCGGTCGTGAGCGAACATGCGGTAGGTGTCGAGCACCTCGTACGAGGCCTCCACCAGGCCGTGCTGGCCTTCCAGCATCTCGTCCAGCTGCGCCTGCAGGCTTGAGATGGCTTGGGTCAGCTTGGCTTCTTCGGCCACCACATCGTCGGCCAGCAGCTTCGACGGGGCCACCGGCGGCTCGTGCAGCACGGCCACGCCCAGCGCCAGGCCGTCGGCGAACCGCGCGCCCTTCAGGCGTTCTGAGCGGTGGGGCGCGATCTCGACGCCGGAGAGCTCGTCCTCGGAGATCAGCTCGCCGGCGACCATCTCGGCCAGCACCATGGCGATGATCTGGACGTCCTCGACCTCGTCCTCGGTATAGACCCGCTCGGTGCGGTTCTGGACCACCAGCACCCCGATGGCCCGGCCGCCCCGCAGCAGGGGCACGCCGAGGAAGGCGTGATAGGGGTCTTCGCCGGTCTCAGGCCGGTAGGAGAAGGCCGGATGGTTGGGGGCGTCGGCCAGGTTCAGGGGCCGGCCTAGGCGCATGATCTCGCCCACCAGGCCTTCGCCGGGGCGCATGCGGGTCAGGTGGACGGCCAGGGGATCGAGACCCTCGGTGGCGAACAGCTCCATCTCGCCGCCGGACCGGCGCATGTAGAGCGAGCACACCTCGGCGACCATGGACCGCGCAATGATGCGCACCACCATGTCCAGCCGGTCCTGCGCGGGCGCGCCGCGCTGAACGGCCTCGCGGATCTGCCGCAGCAGGCTCCGCTGTCCCCGAATGACCGCGCCGGTCATCGCCATCTTCTGGTGGTCTCCTGTCCTTGGGGAATTTC
>JAHUZY010000507.1 GCA_019264505.1 Phenylobacterium sp.
CCCCCCCCCCCCCGGCCGAACATGGGTATCAGAAATTCACCCGGCTGGAGATGGCGCCGTCCACCAGCATGTTGATGCCGGTGGTGAAGGCCGAACGGGGGCTGGCCAGGAAGACCGTGGCGGCGGCCACTTCTTCGGGCGTCGCCATACGTCCAGTGGGGTTGCGCTTGATCATCGCCTCGAAGAAGCCCGGGGCGTTGGCCTTCACATTGCCCCACACGCCGCCTTCGAAGAACACCGTGCCCGGCGAGACCACATTGCAGCGCACGCCCTTGGCAGCGCCTTCCTTGGCCACGCCCTTGGCGTAGTGGATCAGGGCGGCCTTCATGGCGCCATAGGCCGAGGGGCCGCTGGCTTCGGCCGCCGACACCGAAGACGTGATGATGAAGGCCGCATCGCCGCTGGCCGCGGCGCCCTTTTCCAGATGGGGCTTGGCCGCCTGATAGGTGCGGACCGCACCCAACATGTCGATCTCGAACATGGAGCGCCAATCGGCCTCCGAGCCGCCATTGACCAGGGCGCTGGCGTTGGAAATCAGGATGTCGAGGCCGCCCAGTTCCTTGGCCGCATCCTCGACGAAGCCGGTGATGGCCGGGCCATCGGCGATGTCCACCGCCCGGCCCCAGGCCTTGACGCCCTTGGCCGCCAGGGCCTTGACCGCCGCGTCGACGCCGTCCTGGCCCCGGGCGCAGACGGCCACATCGCAGCCCTCGTCGGCCAGGAGCTCGGCGATCGACCAGCCGATGCCACGGCTCGCGCCGGTGACCACGGCCTTCTTGCCCTTCAGATGCAGATCCATTGTCGTCTCCTGTCCCGGTTTGATTTGGGCGACAGTTACCACGGGCCAAGGGCCGCCGATCAAGGCCGGTCGGCGAACGCGGACGGATTCCTGATCAATGTTCTCTTTGCCGTTGCGCCCCTGCCCGCCCGCCGCCAAGCTGTGGACCAAGCCCGCCGTCCAGAGCAGGCTCCTTTGGGAGGATGACCATGCGAAGCTTCGCGCTCGCCCTGTGCGCCTTTGCGCTCGCCAGCCCCGCCTACGCCAAGACCATTTCCGTGGCCCCGGGCGCCGACGCCCAGGAAGCCCTGCAACTGGCCCTGCTGGACGCTCAGCCCGGCGATGTGGTCGAGCTGGCCGCCGGTCGCTTCGAACTCACCGACGGGCTGTCTCTGGATGTGGACGGCGTGACCATCAAGGGCGCCGGGCCGGACATTACGGTGCTGTCCTTCGACAACCAGCAGGGCGGCGCCGAGGGGCTGCTGATCACCTCCGACAAGGTGACGGTGCGGGATTTCGCGGTGGAGAATTCCAAGGGCGACGGGGTCAAGTCCAAGGACGCCGACCAGATCAGCATGATCAATCTGCGGGTCGAATGGACTGGCGGCCCGAAGGCGACCAACGGCGCCTATGGCGTCTATCCGGTGGGGTCCACCAATGTTCTGATCGACGGCGTGACGGTGCGCGGCGCCTCGGACGCCGGGGTCTATGTGGGCCAGTCGAAGAACATCATCGTCCGCAACAGCCTGGCCGAGTTCAACGTCGCCGGCATCGAGATCGAAAACTCCAGCAACGCCGACGTCTATGGCAACACGGTCACCCACAATACCGGCGGCATCCTGGTCTTCGACCTGCCCAACCTGCCGGTGATGGGGGGCCATTCGACCCGGGTGTTTGACAACAGAATCGTCAACAACGACACGCCGAACTTCGCGCCGGAGGGCAATATCGTCGCCAGCGTGCCGGTGGGCGCCGGCGTGATGATCATGGCCAACCGCAATGTCCACGTCTTCGACAACGAGATCGACGGCAACCAGACCGCCGCCATCATGCTGGTGGGCTACACTCAGGCCTTCGACGATCCGACCTACAACCCCATCCCCCGCGAGGTGGTGGTGCGCGACAACAGGATCGGCCGCAACGGCTGGGCGCCGGCCTTCCCGGGCGGCGCGCAACTGGCCGCCGCGGTGGGTGGAACCCTGCCGCCCGTGCTGTGGGACGGGGTGGCGCCAGACGGCGGCCCCCAGGCCATGCGGATTACCGATGGACCGGTGCTGAACCTGAACCTGCCCAGGGCCGGGGCCATGGAACAGGCCAATCCCTCCGTCGCGGCCACCCTTGAGCGCGGCGAGATCAGCGAACCCGCGGCCGTGGTCCTGCCCGAAGCCCAGGCCGCGCTCGCCTCATGAGGCAAGGCCTCGTCGTCCTGCTCGGCCTGGCCGCCCTGGCCCTGAGCGGGGCTGCCGAGGCGCCCGCCCCCGTCCGCCTGGAGGTGGTGCTGGCGCAGACGCCGGCCCCGCTTCTGTCTGATTACGGCCTGTTCCAGGATGCGGCGGCGCGGACGCCAAGCCCGGGGGTCACGCCCTATGACCTGAACACCCCGCTGTTCAGCGACTATGCGCGCAAGCACCGGTTCATCTTCATGCCGGATGGGCAGAGCGCGACCTATCGCCCTGATGGATCTCTGGAATTTCCAGTGGGCACGGTGCTGGTCAAGACCTTCGCCTATGCCCCGGACATGCGATCGCCTGAGGTAGGCGAGCGCCATGTGGAGACACGCCTGCTGATCCGTAAGGCTGAGGGCTGGACGGCGCTGGCCTATGTCTGGAACGCCGAGCAGACCGAGGCCGTCCTCAAGCGCACGGGCGCGCGGCTGGATGTGGCCTTTATCGATCCTGCGGGCGCGCCGCAGGCGATCAGCTACCTGGTGCCCAACCAGAACCAGTGCAAGACCTGCCATTCGGCCGATGGTGAGCTGGTTCCCATCGGCCCCAAGGCGCGCAATCTCAATCGGGACCTGGACTATGGCCACCGGACGGAAAACCAGCTGGTCGCCTGGCGCCGGCTGGGCCATCTGAGCGGTGGACCAGACCCCACCGCAGCGCCCAGGACCGCAGTCTGGGATGATCTGTCCGAACCGCTGGAGTCCCGCGCCCGGGCCTATCTCGACGCCAACTGCGCCCATTGTCACAACCCGGCGGGCATGGCCTCCACCAGCGGTCTGTTCCTCGGCGTGGGGGAGACGCGCCCCGCCCATCTGGGGATCGGCAAGGCCCCGGTGGCTGCGGGCCGCGGCTCAGGCGGGCTCGCCGTCTCCATCGAACCCGGCCATCCCGAGCGCTCGATCATGGTCTATCGCATGGGCTCCAACGACCCTGCCGTGATGATGCCGGAGCTTGGCCGCACGCTCGTCCATGCCGAGGGGGTGGCCCTGGTGGCCGACTATATCGAGCGCCTCGCCCCCTAAAGCCTCTAGGTCTTCAGCGCGTTTCGTCCCGATAACCGGTTCCCACTTATCGGAACGCGCTCTAGCCCCAACGGCCGAGAATATCGACGCTCAGGCCCTGCTCGGTTGTGCGCAGACGCGCATCAATGCCGTAGGCGGCGGCGAGGATTTCCGGGGTCATGGCCGCCGCCGGCGGGCCATCGGCCAACACACGGCCGTGGCCCAGCACCAGCACCCGATCCGCCAGGCGGGCGGCCAGGGTCAGGTCGTGGAGGGTGAGCAGCACGCCGGCGCCGTCTCCCGCCAGCCGACGGAACAAGTCGCCCGCCTCCAGGGCGTGGCGAGGATCGAGCCCCGCATAGGGCTCGTCGGCCAGCAGCCACTCCGGCTCGCCGGCCAGGGCGCGGGCGATCAGGGCCCGGGCCCGCTCGCCGCCTGACAGGGTGGTGATGTCGCGGGCCGCCAGGTCCTCGACCCGGGCGGCGGCCAGGGCGCGATCGATGGCCGCCTCATCCTCGCCCGATAGGCCCCGGGCGGCCAGCCACGGCAGTCGGCCCAGGCCGACCACGGTGCGGACCTCCAGCCCCCAGGCGATCTCCGGGCTCTGGGGGATGAAGCCCAGGCGCTGGGCGCGGCGGCGTGGCGGCAGGTCCAGCAAGGGCGCCTCGTCCAGCAGGACCTCGCCGTCGGCCGGGCGCGACAGACCGGCCAGGGCGGCCAGCAGGGTCGACTTGCCCGCCCCATTGGCGCCCAGAATGGCCGTCACCTGCCCGGGTTCGAACCGGGCGCTGACCTCGCTCAGCACCGTGTGGCCGCCAGCCTGGAGATGGAGCCTGCGGGCCTCGAGCACGGTCATGACAGCCTCCGGCGCTGAATGAGCAGCAGGCCGAGGAAGAACGGACCACCCAGGGCGGCCATGGCGACCCCGAGCCTCACCTCGGCCGCTGACGGGATCAGCCGCACCAGAATGTCGCCGGCCAGGACGATCACCGCCCCGCCGAGCGCGCTGGGCAGCAGCAGGTCGGCTGGCCTTGGCCCCAGGAAGGGTCGCAGGAGGTGGGGGGTCACCAGGCCGACAAAGCCGATCACGCCGGTGACCGCCACGCTGGCCCCGGCCGCCAGGCCGCCGCC
>JAHUZY010000160.1 GCA_019264505.1 Phenylobacterium sp.
GAGCAGGTGTTCATGGATGGTCGGGTCAAGCCCGAGGGTGACGGAGTGGATGGGGCGTCGTCAGTGCGACCGCCCTCGTCCTCCGAGGCCCTGCTGACGCAGGGCGCCTCAGGATGAGGACGGAATGAAACGCGCGGCTTGGACCTGCCTCCCTCATCCTGAGGTGCGAGCGAAGCGAGCCTCGAAGGACGCAAGGCCCAGCCCCTGTTTCACGTGAAACGTCAGCTGGTCGGCGGGACGTGATCCCTCGGCCATTTGATGAAGGCCACCACCCATAGCATCACCAGGTTCACCACCGGCACGACCGTCAGGAAGGCCACGGCCCAGGGGATGCCCATGCGGGACAGGATCTTCCCGATCGGGAAGATGATCAGGAAGAGCCACGCCGCCACAATCAGCCAGTGCCACAGGGAGAAGCTGTCCACGTCTTGGGTCCTTTGAAGCAGGGCTTAAGGGATGAGCAGGGAGGCGCCGATGGTCTCGCGCCCCTCCATGGCCTCATGGGCGGCCCGGGCCTCCGCCAGGGGGAAGGTCTGGCCGATGTCGATGCGAACCTGGCCGCTAGCAATGACCTCGAACAGGGCCGCGGCGCTGGCGTCCAGTTCCTGTGTCGTGGCCACATAATCAAACAGGGTCGGCCGGGTGAGGAAGACCGAGCCCAGCTGTGACAGGCGGGCCGGCAGGATGGCTGGGGCTGGTCCAGAGGCGTTGCCGTAGGAGACCAGCAGGCCGCGGCGGGCCAGGCTCTTCAGGCTGGCCTCGAAGGTGGCCGCGCCGACAGAGTCATAGACCACAGGCACGCCGACGCCCCCGGTGATCCGCCGCACCTCTTCGGCCACGTCCTGATCGCGATAGAGGATGGTGTGGTCGGCCCCGAGGGCCCGCGCCCGGGCGGCCTTGTCCTCCGACCCCACGGTGGCGATGACCACAGCCCCCAGGGCCTTGGCCCACTGGACGAGGATCGAACCGACGCCGCCGGCCGCCGCATGGACCAGGATGGTCTGGCCCGGCTGCACCGGAAAGCACCGCCGCAGCAGGAATTCCGCCGTCATGCCCTTGAGCAGGGCGGCTGCGCCGATCTCCGCCGTGATCCCGGCCGGTGGCTTCACGGCCCTGTCGGCCTTGACCACATGCTGTTCGGCATAGGCGCCGATCGGACCGGAGGCATAGACAGCCAGGTCCCCGGGGCTGAAGCGGGTGACCCCTCCACCCACGTCCAGGACCTCGCCCGCGCCCTCCATGCCCAGGCCCGAAGGCAGCTTCACCGGATAGAGGCCGGTGCGGTGATAGGTGTCGATGAAGTTGAGGCCGATGGCCTGGTTGCGGACCAGGATCTCGCCGGGACCCGGACGGGGCGTCTCCACCTCCACCAGGTCGAGCACCTCAGGGCCGCCCGTGCGGCTGATGCGGATGGCGCGCATCAGGAAAGGTTCGCTTTGAAGAAGGCCATGGTCCGCTCATTGGCGGCCTTCGCATCGGCGGCGTCATAGTGCTCACCCCCCTTGCGGGCGAAGGCGTGGTCGCGGCCGGCATAGGTGTGGATCTGCACCTGCGGGTGGTTCTTCAGGGCGCCGAGGATCAGTTCCTGGGCGGCCTTGGGGACGAACTGGTCCTCTTCGGCGATGTGCATCATCAGCGGGTTGGCCAGCCGCTCAGCCTCGCCGGTGCGTTGCTCGATGCCCACTCCGTAATAGGAGACGCTGGCGTCGGCGTCGGTGCGGGTCGCCGTCAGGAAGGCCAGGAGCCCGCCCAGGCAGAAGCCCACGGCGCCGACCTTGCCGCTGCAGTCGGCATGGCCGCGGATGGTGTCGATCACCGCCCGGATGTCGCGCACCCCCTGGTCGGGATCAAAGGCGTTCATCAGCGCAAACGCCTTCTTCCACTCGGCTTCAGACTGGTCGGTGATGTCGACGCCGGGCTCAATCCGCCAGAACAGATCCGGGCTGATGGCCAGATAGCCCTGGGCGGCGTAGTCGTCGCAGATGTCGCGCATCACCTGGTTGACGCCGAAGATCTCCTGGATCACCACGACGGCGGGCGCAGGCGTCTGGGCTGGCTTGGCCACATAGGCCGAGAAGGCGCCGTCCGGTGTCTGAATCTCTAGGGTTTGCCCGGCCATGATCTGCTCCCGTTGGTTTCATCGGCATATAGGGTCAGGATGCGGCGAGCCGAACCCTGGGCGCCGAACCTAACAAGCCCACGCAACAATGTCGCCACAGCGCCCGGCAGCGGGCAGGGAGACTCCCATGAAGATGACCGTCGAAGTCGACTGCACCCCGGCCGAGGCCCGGGCCTTTCTCGGCCTGCCTGACGTCACCGACCTCAATGACCGGCTGGTGAAGGAAATGCAGACCCGCCTGGAGGCCAATATGGCCATGGCCTCCCCGGACGAGCTGGTGAAGGCCTGGACCGCCTTCGGGGTCGGGGCGCAGGAGCAGTTTCGCAAGCTGATGACGGCGGCCGCCGAGGGCGCCATGGGCGGCTCCCGGCCCAAATGACCGACACGATTTTCGCCCCGGCCACAGCGCCGGGACGGGCCGCGGTCGCGGTGGTGCGGCTGTCTGGGCGCGACGCCGGCGTTGCGCTTCGCCAGCTCTCAGGTCGCCTGCCGGCGCCGCGCCGCGCCTCGGTGCGCCGTCTGCGGGACGTCGGCGGCGCCTTGCTGGATGAGGCCCTGGTGCTCTGGCTGCCTGGACCCGCCAGCTATACCGGCGAAGACAGCGTCGAACTTCACCTGCACGGGGGACCCGCCGTGGTGGCGGGGGTGCTGGACGCCCTCAGCGCCCTTAGCCTGCGGCTGGCCGAGCCGGGGGAGTTCACCCGCCGGGCCTTCGAAAACGGGCGGCTGGACCTGGCCCAGGCCGAGGGGGTCGCCGACCTGATCGAGGCCGAGACCGAGGCCCAGCGCCGCCAGGCCCTGGACCAGGTGGGCGGACGGCTGAGCGGCGCCCAGGCCCGTTGGCGCGACGCCCTGATCGAGGCCCTGGCGGTGTTCGAGGCCGCCGTGGACTTTCCCGACGAAGAGATCCCGGCCGATGTGGCGCGAAGGGCCGCCCCGGTTCTCATCCCCCTGATCGCCGAGCTGCGCGCCGCCGCCACCGAAACCGAGCGGGGGGAGCGGGTGCGTTCAGGCTACCGGATCGCCCTGATGGGGGCGCCCAATGCCGGCAAGAGCACCCTGCTCAACGCCCTGGCCCGCCGGGAGGCGGCCATTGTCACCGCCACGGCCGGCACCACCCGGGACATCATCGAGGTTCCCCTGGTTCTGGCCGGCTACAAGGTGATCCTCGCCGACACCGCCGGGCTGCGGGAGACCGCCGACGAGATCGAGGCCGAGGGGGTGCGCCGCGCCCAGGCCTGGGGAGCTGAAGCTGATCTGCGCATCTGGTTGAGGGATGGGGCGGCCGAGACCTCCGACCCGCTGCCGGGGATCCCCGCTGGAGAGGATTTGGTGCTCCTGACCAAGCGAGACCTGGCTGGTCTGACTTCGGGAG
>JAHUZY010000425.1 GCA_019264505.1 Phenylobacterium sp.
CTTCCGGATACACCCTTGGCAGCGGTGGAGGCGCTAAGGCTTGTGCTCGCCCACCTCGCGGGCCGCGGCCTGCTCGACGGCGTCTGCGCCGTCGGCCACCGCATCGTACACGGGGGCTCCGAGTATGTGGCGGCCACCCGGCTCGATGCGGCAGTGCTGCGGAACCTGGAGCGGCTCACCCCGCTCGCGCCAACTCACCAGGACGTCAATCTTGCGTGCGCCGAAGCCGCGATGGCCGCGCTTCCCGGCGTTCCCCATTTCGGCTGCTTCGACACCGCCTTCCATCACGATCAGCCTCGCCTGGCGCGCCTCTACGCCCTGCCGCGCGAGCTCAGCGCACAAGGACTGCAAAGCTACGGCTTCCACGGCCTCTCCTTCGCCTACATTGCGCGGCGGCTGGAGGCGCTGATCGGTGAGCGCGCCAGGGGCCGCATCATCGTCGCCCATCTCGGCAGCGGGGCCAGCCTTTGCGCCATCAGAGGGGGCCGGAGCATCGCCACGACCATGGGGCTGACGCCGCTGGACGGCCTGCCGATGAGCACGCGCTGCGGCGCCCTCGATCCGGGAGTGGTGCTGCACCTGATCATCGACCGGGACATGGCGCCGTCGGCCGTGAGCGAGATGCTGCTGCAGCGCTCCGGGCTCCTCGGCGTGTCAGGTCTGTCGGGCGATATGCGTGAACTGCTCGCCAGCCAGAGGCCTGAAGCGGAGGAGGCGGTGAGCCTGTTCGTCTACCGCGCCGGCCGCGCCATTGGCTCACTCGCGGGCGCCCTCGGCGGCCTCGACGCGTTGGTCTTCACCGCTGGGATCGGCGAGAACGCGCCGGAGATCCGCCGGCGTATCTGCGAGGCCGCCAGATGGCTCGGTGTGCGGCTGAACGCGGCCCGCAACGGCGCCGGCGCGCTGTCGATCAGCGACCCCGCCTCCGCCGTGGAAGTGCTGGTGGTCCCAACAGACGAGCAAGCGATGATCGTGCAGCTCACCCAGGAACAGCTACGGCGGACGGGCGGCGCGCTTGCGCCAGATCAAGGCTGAGCCTCTGGGCCCCGTTACGGTGAAGCCGGACCACGCCTATGCTAGCCTGGCCCTCTGAGGGATGCGCCCCGGTTCGGCCGTATAGGTCTAAGGAGGGATGCAGATGAGTTCGCCCAAGGCTGGCTTTCGCTGGGGGCCCGGCGCCACGACTTTGGCCTGCGCCGTTGCCGCTGTGGCAGCCGTGTATCTGCTCGTCGAGCATCGGGCGCATCTCCTCGCCTGGAGCCCGCTCCTGATCCTGCTGGCCTGCCCGATCCTGCACCTGGCGATGCATCGCCGCCACCATGCCCAGCAGCCTGGCTCCCATCAGACGGGATCCCGTCGCGACACATCCCGGTAGAAAGACACCCGCCGTGCGAACCACCACCATCGACGTGACGAGCTTTGCGACGCCGCTCGATCCTCTCGTGGTCGAGAAGAAGTTGCGCGCCTTGCCCGGCGTCCGCTCGGCCGCCGCCAACTTCGCCTCGGCGTCCGCCACGATCACCTATGACGAAACCCAGACGAGCGTTCGCGCACTTCGGCAGGCGGTGCGCGACTGCGGCTTCCACTGCCGTGGCGAAGTTGTCCCTCGCCACATCTGCGTCCCCGACGAGGACACCGCACCCCCGGGCCACCCCCGCGGCCCGGCCTCGCGACACGAACACCGGCACGGTCACGTGCACCACGAAGCCCACCCACCTGGGGCGAAAACCGCGGCTGCGGACGCGCACTCTGGGCACGACGACATGGGACACGGGCCCGGCGCCGACATGAAGGCCATGGCCCGGGACATGCGCAACCGGTTCCTGGTCGCGCTTGCCTTCACCGTGCCGCTGTTCTTCTTCGCGCCGATGGGCATGGACTTCATGACCATGGAGCCGCCCTTCGGCCTGCCTCTCAAGCCGACGTTGTTCATCCTGGCGACCGGCGCCGTCCTATACCCAGGCTGGCCGTTCTTCGTGGCGGCGGTCCGGGCCCTGCGGCGCGGCACCCTGAACATGGCCGTGCTCGTGCTGCTCAGCGTCGGCACCGGCTATCTGTTCAGCGTCGGGGCGACCTTCTTCTACGACGCGCCGCAGTTCTTCGAAGCCTCCGCCATGCTGATGGTCTTCATCCTTCTGGGGCACTGGCTCGAGATGCGGGCGCGCGCCGGCGCCTCCGACGCCATGCGACGGCTGATGGACCTTGCTCCGCCTACGGCGCGAGTGCGGCGCAACGGGACCGAACTCGACATTCCCACCTCCGAGGTCCTCGTGGGGGATGAGGTCATCGTCCGGCCAGGCGGCAAGATCCCAGTCGATGGGGTGATCGAGGAAGGCCGCTCGGACGTCGATGAGTCCATGCTTACGGGGGAATCCCTGCCCGTCGCCAAGGATGTCGGCGACAGCGTCGTCGGCGGCGCGATCAACGGCTCTGGCGCATTCCGGTATCGCGCGACAAAGGTCGGTTCGGAAACGGCGCTGGCGCAGATCGTGAAGCTCGTTCTGGAGGCGCAGAACTCGAAGGCTCCGGCTCAGTTGCTGGCCGACCGGGCCTCACAGTGGCTGGTCCTGGCGGCCATCGTCGTTGGACTGCTGACCTTTGCTGTCTGGTTCTGGCTCATCGGCTCATCGCTGTTGTTCGCCCTGACCCTGACGATCACCGTCTTCGTCATCGCCTGTCCCGACGCGCTGGGCCTGGCCACCCCCATGGCGGTGATGGTGGGCACCGGCCTGGGCGCCGGCAACGGGATTCTGATCAAGAATGCGGCCGCGCTCGAAGACACGGTGAAGCTCGACGTCATCATCTTCGACAAGACAGGCACCCTGACCATGGGCGCGCCGAAGGTCATGCAGATCGTGCCCGCGTCAGGGATCGACGAGACGACCCTGCTGACCAAGGCGATCGCCATCGAACAGGGGTCCGAGCACCACATCGCCAAGGCGGTGCGCGAGCGGGCCGCAGGCCTGCCGGTGGCGACGGCGACGGACTTCGAGTCCTTCGGCGGCAAGGGGTTGAAGGCGACGGTCGACGGCCGCGTCCTGCTTTCGGGCAACCGGATCCTCATGGGCGAGCACGGCGTCGACCTCGGCGAACTCGCGCTGGAGTCGGAGCGGCTGCAGGGCGCCGGCCGGACCGTGGTGCATTTCGCGGAGGATGGCCGCCTCATCGGCCTGATCGCCGTGGCGGACACCGTCCGGCCGACAGCCCGCGAGACCATCCAGCGCTTGCAGGAACTCGGCGTGAAGGTCGCCATGATGACCGGCGACAACTATGGGACGGCAAGAAGGATCGCCGACGAACTCGGGATCGACATCGTCCTGGCCGAGGTGCTTCCCGGCGACAAGGCCGCAAAGGTCAAGGCGCTGCAGGAGGAGGGGAACAAGGTCGGCATGGTCGGCGACGGGGTCAACGACGCCCCCGCCCTGACTCAGGCGGACGTGGGATTCGCCATCGGGGCCGGGACCGACGTGGCCATCGAAAGCGCCGACGTGGTGTTGATGCGCAGCGATCCCGCCGACGTGGTCAAGGCCGTGGCCCTTTCACGCGCGACCCTGCGGAAGATGCACCAGAACCTCTGGTGGGCCGTCGGCTACAATCTGATCGCCTTCCCGGTGGCGGCCGGGGTCTTCTATCCCTTCACGCTGAGCCCGGAGATCGCCGCTCTGTCGATGTCGGGGAGCACCGTGATCGTCGCCGTCAACGCCCTGATGCTCAAGCGGACCCGCCTGGACCGGCCGCACCGGCCGAGCGGACTCGGCCACAAGCCGCCGAGCCCGGCCCATGCGCCCGCCCCGGTCTGAGCTTGCCGCCGCCCGGCGCCTGAAGGCGATCGACACCCTGTCGACCACGGGGGCGGGCGTGGCCGGGATCGGGCTCGGCGCGCTGTTTCCGGCTCCCTTGCAGAGAGCCGCCCTCGCGCTCCTGGTCGTCGGCCTGGCGGCTCACCTGGGCGGCATGACTGCAAAGCATCGTAGGGACGCAGACCGTCCCGCGGCGTGGTGGGAGACGGGCCTCTACTGGGGGTGCTGGGCGCTGATCGGCGTCCTGGCAGCCTGGCTCCTCTGGCGCTGGCTCGGCTGACGGCGCCTCAGGCCTCGGTCTCGATCATGTCGAGGTTCCGGGCGGCGTAGTCGAGGGCGTAATCCAGCTCCCCGCCGGTCTGGGCATGCACCGTCACGAGCGGCTGCCCGGCGGCGACCTCGTGCCCCAGCCGCACCTCCATGGTGAGGCCGGCAGCCTTGGAATCCGGGGCGCCGGAGAGCTTCGCCAGCCGCGCGATCTTGCGGTTGTTGATATGGACGATCCGCCCAGCGCGCGGGGCGGTAAGGACCTGTTGCAGCGGCGCCCGCGGCGGCGTCTTCAGCCCGCCTTGCGCCTCGCAAATGCGCTGGAACTTGGTCCAGGCCCGGCCGTCCTCCAGCGTCGCGGCCGCCGCAGCTTCCCCGTCGCCTTTTGGCACGGCGCCGCCGAGCTCCAGTGCGGCGCCCGCCAGGGCGCAGGCGCGCCGGCGAAGGTCCTCGGGAGCGTCGTCGGCGGTCTGCAGGACAGCGAGCACATCCCACGCCTCGAGTGCCGGCCCGATGCCGCGGCCCACAGGCTGGTCGCCGTTGCTCTGGCGGCAGACAAGGGTCAGACCAAACCGCGTCGCCGTCTCGGTGAGCCGTGCCGCCAGCGCCACGGCCGCGTCTTCGCTGCGCACCTTTGCGGTGGGCCCCACTGGAATGTCGATCACCACATGGGTCGAGCCGGTCGCGATCTTCTTCGAGAGCACCGAGGCGATGAGCTGGCCTTCGGTGTCGATGTCGAGGGCCCGCTCGATGCGGATGAAAATATCGTCCGCCGGGCTCAGCCGCACGGCGCCGCCCCACGCCAGACAGGCGCCCTCGGCCTCGACCACCCGACGCATGGTCGCGAGGTCAAGGTCGACGTTGGTCAGGGTCTCCATGGTGTCGGCGGTTCCCGCCGGCGAGGTGATCGCGCGCGATGATGTCTTGGGCATGGTCAGGCCGTGGGCGGCGACGATCGCCACGACGATGGGTGTCGTCCTGTTGCCCGGCAGGCCGCCGACCGAGTGCTTGTCCACCACGACCGGGGCGTCCCAGGTGAGCCGGTCCCCTGCCTCGATCATGGCCTTCGTCAGATAGGCCGTCTCGTCCGCATCGAGCGGGACGGCGGCGCTGGCGGTCAGAAAGGCGGCGAGATGGACATCGGTGTAGCGGCCCGCCACCACGTCCCGCACGATACCGGCCATCGCAGCTTCACCGAGCCGATTTCCGTAAATCCGCCGCCGGACGCTGGACAGCGAGTCCAGCGTGGGCGGGTGGCTGACCTCGATGAGGTCGCCTTCCACCACTCCTAGGAGAGACCAGGCCGCCTCGGACAGCGCCGCCTCGTCGAGGCCGATCAGATCGCTGTCGATCTGGAACAGGGTCGCCTGGACCTGACGGTCGCCGGCGGTGAGCAGCACCTGCGAGCGGGCGCTCAGCCCCTCAGCCCGGCAAACATGGCAGTCGGTGCGCATCACCACCACTGGCTCGTGCTGGGTATGCAGCCGCAGGCGGCGCGCCCTGAGCTTCGGCGCGTGTTCGACGGGCGTGATCACAGCTGAAACACCTGACCCTGGAGCGGGACCGACGCCTCCCAGCCGAGCTCGCGGTCGATTCGGACACGGAGCGCGTCGGCGGCGGTCGCCTCGCCGTGGACGATGAAGGTGCGCTGCGGCGGCCGTTTGAAGCCGGACAGCCAGCGGAGAATCTCATCCGCGTCAGCGTGCGCCGAGAGCATTGGGAGGTTATCGACCTCGGCCAGGATCGGAATCCACTGACCGTGGATCTTGACCTCGCGCGCGCCCTCCACCAGCGCCCGCCCCCGGGTGCCCGCGGCCTGGAAGCCGGAGAACAGGATGGTGTTGCGCCGGTCGGGGCCGAAGGCCTTGAGGTGGTGGAGCACCCGCCCGCCGGTGGCCATGCCGCTGGCCGAGATGATCACCTTTGGCATGTTGTTGGAGGTGATCGCCTTGGAGTCCTCGACATCGCGCGTGTAGGTCGCGATGGCGCAGGTGGCGTCGCACACTTCCGGTGAAAGGCGGTGGTCGTCGCGGTGGGTGTGCAGCATGGCCGTGGCGGTGATCGCCATCGGGCTGTCGAGGTAGATTGGCGCCAGCCCGATCCGCCCCGCCTGCTTCAGCTTCCACAGATGATAGAGCAGCGACTGCGCGCGCCCGACCGCGAACGACGGGATGATCACGCTGCCGCCGCGGGCCACCGTGCGTTCGATCACCTGCCCCAGCGCATCGGTCGGATCGTTCGGGTCGTGCTTGCGGTTACCGTAGGTCGACTCGACGATCACAAAGTCAGCCTCGGGCACTGGCTCCGGATCGACCATGACCTCGTCGCCGTAGCGGCCGAGGTCGCCAGAGAAGACGATACGCCGCCCACCCCAGTCGATCTGCGCCGTCGCCGCCCCGAGAATGTGACCGGCGCGACGGAGCGTCAGGGTCGCGCGCCCGGGCAGCTCCACTGGCGTGTGGACGGCGACCGGGGCAAAGAACTCCATCGCGCGCTGCGCATCGCGCGCGCCGTACAGCGGCATCGCGGGCTTGTGCTTGGAGAACCCGTGCCGGTTGGCGAACTCGGCGTCCTTTTCCTGAATGTGCCCGCTGTCCTTCAGGATAAGCTCGGCGACATCCATAGTGGCGTGGGTGGCATAGATCCGCCCACGGAACCCATCGCGCACAAGCTTCGGCAAGTAGCCGGAATGGTCGAGGTGCGCGTGGGACAGCACCACCGCATCGATCGATGCTGGATCGACTGGGAACTTTGCCCAGTTCAGCTCGCGCAGGTTCTTCAGCCCCTGAAAGAGGCCGCAGTCGAGCAGGATGCGCCTCCCGTCGTGTTCTAGCAGGTGGCGCGAGCCAGTGACGGTTCCTGCGCCGCCTAGGGAGGTCAGGGTCACCATGGTTCAGCTCCTGGGGACGGTGGGAAAGAGGTCGGCCGGGTCGCCTCGGCCGTCGATGGCCGCCCGCTCGGTCGGGTCGAGAAGCATCGCCGGGTCCCACCCAGTCAGCGCCGCCGCGGCCTCGAGGGCGTGGGCCCAGGTGCAGCGGTTGGCGAACAGCATGCCGTTCACGTCGAGGGTGCCGCCGCGGCTGATGTACCCGAGGGCGCTCGTGAAACGCGGGCCACCGTCGAGTCGGCGCAGGAGGCCCAGCATCGGCTCGGGCCGGGTATGGGTGAGGATCACCCTTGAAAGTGACGTCGGAAATACCTCGCCCAACCTCCGATCGTCGGCCGTGCAGCCCGCCTCGATCGCATCTCTCGGAGCGCGGAACCGGCCTGGCTCCAGCAGCACGGTCACGCAGGCGAGGCGTCCACGGGCTTCCAGGCGCTCGCGGGCCTTCAGCGCCTGTTCGGCCTGGTAAGCGCCCACAGCCACGAACTGGACCTCGGCTGACCCGGGCTCGCCTGCCAGATGCGCTGCCCCGTCACGGACAAGCTGTTCAGCCTGCTCACCCGTGAAGCGATGCGACATCGCCCGCTTCGGCGCGATGACGCACGCGATGCGACCTCGCTGGCCATAAACATCCTTCAGAGACGCCACGGCGCTGTTGGCGTCGATTGGAAACAGCACGCGAGCGGTGTCGGACATCTCCCCCAATAGCGCCTCGCCGATCGTGGGGTCCTGGTGAGACTGCTCGTTCTTGGCGTTCTCCCAGGTATGCGACGTGACGATCAGCGGAACCGAGATCCAGCCGGGCCTCTGTCCGATGTCCCGCTGGTGACGGGCGAAGATGATCTCCTGCCGGAGCCCGCCCAACATCTTCATGGCGAACGCCTCATAGCTGACGATCAGGTTCAGGCCGCCCTTGTTGCCGAGCGCCGCGCCAGCCACCGCCTCTTCGTTGAGTGCGGTGATCACGCCGCCCCCAACCGCCTCCGGTACCCCTGCCTCCGGCGTATTCACCCGGTGCCGCAACGTCTCCAGCGTGCGCCCCATGTGGTTGCTGCGCAGCTCGTCGGGGTTGCCGACGCGCGGCCGTAGCGATGGATTGGCGGCGACGAGGTCGACGAACCAGGCGTCCATGGCATCCATGGCGCAGCTCGCGGCCGCACCGGGCACGGCCCACGCTGGGTCGGGCAATACCGGCGCAGCGGGGTCGCGAACAGCGGCCGGGTGGCGGCTCTCCGGAACTCGTCGCTGTGCCTCGTGTGTGGAGAGCGCCTCGACGGCCGCCTCGAGCGTCGCCGCATCGACGAACAGTTCCTGTGCCGCGCGATTGAACGTTTCGCGCGCAGCGGCATCGCTCCGCGGCGCCGCCTCGAGCGGGAGATTGTGAGCGAGGTTGCTGCCGGCGCCCGGGAAGCCAAAGCCTTTGACCGTCTCGGCGATCACATAGGGCATCGGCGCCGGATACCGGGCCGAAGGGGTGGACACGAAGCGATCCAGACGGGCTTCGGCTTCGAGGATCGCCCAGGCGATAGCAGCCGGGTCGCGCCCGTCGACGATGAAAGGGTCGAAGCCGCTCAGCCGCAGATGATCCGCCAGCCAGCCTACGCCGCCCTCCTGCGCGATCTGGGTGCGCTCCTCAATGCGCCGCCCGTTCAGGATCATCACCGGGACGGCTGCGCCGCTGTCCTCGGCCCGCCACCAGCGCGGCGACCAGTCCGAACCGCGCTGTTCCTCGAAGGCGCCATCACTCAGAAAGGCCACCAAGCTCTCGCCCGGCAGCGGCATGTGAACGTACTGCACCTCCGCAAAACCCAGGTACCCGCCCTCGGAGACGGCGCCAGCCGTGTTCGGGCCGGCATGGCTGCCGACGGGGACCGATGGCCGACCCTCGGCGCCGATGGCATAGGAATAGAAGTCCGCCGCAAGCCGCGAGAGCCCCGCCTCGGTACGGTCGTAGCGGCCCTGCTGGGCGGGTGAAACGTCACCAGTCAGGGCGTTCACGGCCTCGATCGCGGCGACACAATGCCCTTGCCCCATGATCCAGGAGCGGGTGACGCCGGAGAGCGCGTTGGCGAGCAGGTAGCCGACGAAGGCCGGAACCATGTTGAGCGAGCCGCCGGTGTGTCCTTCCGGCGTCGCCTTGAACGCCTCGGCGGGAAGCGCCGCTCCGCTAAGATCGACGCGTTGCGCGTAAGTCATGTGAGCCACCACCCACATGCCGGCGCTCGTCAGCCGGTCGGCGGCGGCCAGCAGGTCGTAAGTCCGCTCGGCGGGAGATCGCCCGGCAGCCTCCAGTGCGCCCGCGAGCGACTGGATCCGCGCAACGGTCTCTGCCGAGTGGCGGATGACGCCGTAGCCCTTCATCCAATTCTGATCGGCGGCGGACGGGGCGGATGCCATAGAGCTCTCCTCAGACCGAACCCGCGCTGACCGTCCCGCGCGGACACATCAACAGATACGCTCAGGCGCGGCATCCTCCTGGGTCCACCGCGCCGTCGCAGCTACTTCGCGCCGGCGCTCGCGCCTTCCGACTTCGCCATCATCTCCGCACACTGGCGGTGCAGGCTCGCCATCTCTGCTTGCGACAATGCCTTCGGCGGCGTGTACACCCCGGTCTTGTCGCGCGTGTGGTCGTGCTGCTGGCGGGGCTGCATCCGCGCGCCCATGACCGCCTTGCACTGCTCGTGTTGCT
>JAHUZY010000443.1 GCA_019264505.1 Phenylobacterium sp.
ATAGCCGCCCCCTGGTCCCCGAGGTCATGGTCAAGGGCGGCGATTACGCCGTCGTGCGCCCCAGGCCGACCTACGAAGAGATGCTGGCCCGGGAGACGCCTGCCCCCTGGCTGTAAGACAGCTCGGATGACGAGGATATGCGAGAGATAATGCGAATCGTTCGCATTATTCTTGACCGTCTTGCGTGAGGTTGTTTAGACGCCCCTGACGAACCTCGGGGGATCACATGCTTAAACACACTCTTGTCAGCGCCGCAGCGGCCGCGCCCATCCTGCTCGCATTGCCCGCCAGCGCCCTGGCCCAGGCCGCGCCCGAGCGCCCGAGCGAGATTGACGAGCTTGTGGTGGTCGGCGCCCTGACCGATGTGGCGGTCACCCGTTCGGAGCTGGAGGCCACCCAGGCCAACGATCTGCAGGACATCTTTCGGCGCACCCCATCGGTGACGGTCGGCGGCTCGGTCGGCCTGGCCCAGAAGATCTATGTCCGCGGGCTGGAAGACTCCCAGCTCAACGTCACCGTGGACGGCGCCCCCCAGGGCGGCACCCTGTTCCACCACATCGGCCGGGTCTCCATCGAGCCCGAACTTCTCGAGACCGTGGAGCTGCAGACCGGGGCCGGCGAGGCCACCGCGGGCTTCGGCGCGATCGGCGGCGCCATCCGCTTCCGCACCCGCGATCCCGTCAGCCTGCTGGAAGGCGATCAACGGTTCGGCGCGATCGCCAAGGCCGGCTGGTTCTCCAATGACGGCCAGAAGTATAGCCTGACCGGCTATGGACGCCTGACGGGGGACATCGGTGTGATGGCCTCCTTCGTCCATGTGGACCGGGACGCCATGGAGGACGGCGACGGGGTTCTGATGCGCGGCACGGCCGGCGAGCAGACCTTGGGCTTCCTGAAGGTCGGCGGAGACATCGGGGACGGACATCGGTTCGCCGTCAGCTACGAGCATCGCGAGGAGAAGGGCGCCTTCGGGCAACGGCCCAACTGGCCCGTGCGCGTCAACGACCGCCTGTTCCCTGCGGAGGCCGAGCGACGCACGGCCGTGGCCAATTACGGCTTTGACTCCGGGCAGGGGTGGGACCTGGAAGCCACCGGCTATGTCACCCGCACCGACTTCACCCAGGACCGCTTTGATCGCTGGGGCCTCTATGGCGCCGAGATCGAGTCCCAGGGCTTTGACTTACGCGGTCGCTTTGAACTGGGCGACCACCGCCTGACCGCTGGCGTCGAACACCGGCGAGACTCCGTCATGAGCCAGTACCTCGGCGACATCGCCCAGTGGGGGCCGTGGACCTGGGATCCGAACGTCAGCCGCTTCGAAGAAGAAGGCCAGCTGAGCGCGATCTACGCCCAGAACCTCTGGCGCCCGACTGAGGCCCTCAAGGTCAGCTTCGGCGCCCGCTATGACGATTATGAGCTGAAGCAGATCACCTATGGCGGGCGCACCGCCAGTGACGGCGTCAGCTTCAACGCCGGCCTGGACTATGAGCTGCTCGCCGGGCTCACCCTGAATATCGGCTATGCCGAGGCCTTCCGGGGCAAGGAGATCGGCGACGCCTTCACCCTGGAAAGCCGGCCTGGCCGCCGCTCCCTGGCGCCAGACCTGAAGGCCGAGACCGTAGGCAATTTCGAGGTCGGCCTGGCCTGGGTCCAGGACGGTTGGAAGGCCTCGGCGGTCTATTACGACATGAAGATCAAGGACGTGATCCTTGATCAGCTGGGTTCTGGCCCCGCGCCTCAGGCCGCCACCTATTATGAGAACGTCGGGGACTACCAGTCCGACGGCGTAGAGATCCGGCTCGGCTATGATGCGGGCCTGTGGGGGCTGGACGCCTTCTACAACAGCTACGACGCCCGCCTGAACGGTCGCCAGATCGAGGGCTATGAGCAGATCGCCCTCGGCAACTCCATGGGGGACAATATCAATGTGACCGGTCGGTTCGACCCGAGCCCCCGCCTGGGCCTTCAGGCGAGCCTGACCCACTACAGCGATCTCAACGACATCGAGGTGCTCTATCGCGAGGTGGAGCTGGGCTATATCGGCCAGACCCAGTTCGTGGATAAGCCTGGCTACACGGTGCTGGACCTGTTCGCCCGCTGGACGCCCTTCGAAGACCGCAACATCGAGCTGCTGGCGGCGGTCTACAACGTGTTCAACGAGACCTACCGCGCCCATGCCAGCGTGGCTGATTACAGCGCCATCCCCGGCTACGAGATCGTGCGCGGCCTGAATGAGCCTGGGCGAAATGTGAGGCTGACGGCCTCCTATCGCTTCTGATGAAGGCCGGCAGGCGCGCCCTGCGGCTGTGGCATCGGTGGTTCGGCCTCGCCGCCGGAGTGTGGCTGCTGCTGCTGGCGCTCACCGGCTCGGCGATCACCTACTACGAGGAGCTGGATCACGCCCTGAACGGCGACCTGCGCCAGGTCGCCCGGACGGGTCCGCCCGTCCCTGCGCCGATCACCACGGCGCTGAGCCGGGCCGAGGCGCTGTTTCCAGGGTTCCAGCCTCGGCATATCGACCTGCCTGATCGGCCGAATGAGACCATCTGGCTGATTGGCTCGGCGACGATCGAGGGTCAGCGCGCGGGCGTGCAGGTGTTCGCCCATCCCCAGAGCGGCGAGCTGGTCGGATGGCGCCAGAGCGGGGTCTGGTCCCTGGACAGGCGACACCTGCCTGATCTGCTCTATGGCCTGCACGTGGATCTGCTGGTCGCCCCGTGGGTGACAGCGGTCTTTGGCTTCATCAGTCTGCTCTGGCTGATCGATCACCTTCTGGCCCTGGCCCTGGCCGTGCCCAAGCTCGCCCTCTGGCGGGAGGCCTTCTGGGTCAATGGCCGCCCGGGCAGCCTGCGCCGGCTGTTCGACTGGCATCGCGCCCCGGGGCTATGGGCCTGGCCCGTGACCTTCGCCCTGGCGCTGACTGGCGTCACCCTGGCCTGGCCCGAATTGAGCCGAGAGGCCGTGCGCCCCTTCGCAGCGGTGTCAGACCGACTGGAATACAGCCTGCCGGACCGCACCATCGAAGCGCGCCTGACTATCGACCAAGCCATCTCGAAGGTCGCGCCGCTGGCGGAGATCGACAGCCTGCGCCCCCTCCCTGACAAGGGAGTTTACGCCATCCGCACACATGACCACCGCGATCTGGACTACCAGGGCCGCCTCTGGACCTATGTGGACACGGAAACTGGCGAGATCATCGGGCGCCGCCATGATGTGGGAGAGGGGCCTGGCGACGCCTTCTTCGCCTGGCAGTATCCCCTCCACTCCGGCCAGGCCTTCGGGGAGATCGGCCGCGCATTGGTGTTCATCGGCGGCCTGGTCACCGCAGCCCTGTCGGTCACCGGACTCATGCTCTGGCTAAGGCGCGGGCGGCCCCTGGTCCGTTAGACTGTGAAGCCTCAGTCCATCGCCCCGACATAGGGCAGGCCGCGCAGGCGGCCGGCGGCGTCCATGCCGTAGCCGACCAGGAAGCGCGGCGGGGCGGTCCAGGCGACGAAGTCCGGCTCGATGGCCCGAGGCGTCGGCCAGGGCTTGGTGGCGAAGACGCAGGTCAGCACCTCAGAGGCGCCGGAGTCCCGCACCAGTCGGGCGGCCTCGCTCAGCGACAGACCGGTGTCGATCACATCATCGACGATCAGGGCGCGGCGGCCCTCCAGCGGGCGCTGCAGGTCGGCGCGCACCTCGCAGCGGCCGAGACTGGCCCGGGCGTCGCCATAGGAGGCCAGCCACAGGGCGTCGAAGCGAACATGGCGTCCAGCCCGCGCCAGGGCTCGGGTCAGATCGGCGCAGAACCACAGGCCGCCGGTGAGCAGGCAGATGACCACCGTGTCGTCATCGATCCTGGGCGCGATGGTCTTGGCCAGCGCCTCCACCCGGGCGGCCACCTCGGCCTCGTCCAGCAGGATCTCGGCCACCGGCTCAGTCATGATGCTCCGCCTCATGCTCCGCCTCGGGGGCGTGCGCCGGTTCGGCCAGGGGGACAGCGTCTCGCGCCGGGGGATGGGCCGCCTCGGGCAGGCTGGCCTCGGCCGCGCCGCGCAGGTCGAGCATTTCGGCCGGGGCCGCGGGGGGTTCAGCGGCGGCGCGCAGCTCGGCGAAGGTGATTTCCAGGGCTGCGGCGGCGCCCGGCGGATCAATCAGGGAGATGGCGAAGTGGCGGGTCTCGCCGGGCGGGATCACCGGATCGGCCGGGCGGGCGATCTTGGTCGCTACAGCGACGCCCGCCTTGTCCAGCAGGCGGATCTGCAGGGGCGGGGCGGTGATGGTGCGATCTTCGATATTGCGGATCATGCCCGACACCGACAGGGCCGCATGGCCGTCCTGCAGGGCAGGCTCGAACTCCACGCCCTCGATGGCCAGGCCGACGCTGTTGACCGGCAGGCCGACGCTGGCGAAGGCGCCCGCCGCGCTGGGCCACAGGCGCACCACATCGACCCGGAACACCACGGCGACCACGATCATCAGGGCGAGCGCCGCCGACATGCCGGCCCACACCACGCCGGTGGCGGCGGCCTCCCGCAGGCGTCGGGAATCATCGGCCTTGGCCCGGAACGCCCGCGGCAGGGCCTCCCCGGCCCGGCCGGTAGGCTCGGCCTCAGGCGCCGGGGCGACCTCTAGCGTGGGTTGATCGACGGCCGCAGGGGGGCTATCGGCGGGGGCGGGCGCAGGGCTTGCGACCGGTTCAGGAGCCGCCGCAGGCGCTTCGCGGCGGGCCGTCCACCGGTTTCCACAGCTCGCGCACTTCACGACGCGCCCTTGTTCAGGGATCTTTGCGTCGTCCACGAAATAGCTGGTGGAGCAATCTGGACAGGTCAGTATCATGGCCGCTGTATCGGACCCTCCAGCCCACCGTATCGAGGTCGCCGATTCCGGTCTCCATGTCCAGAAACCCGAACGCCGCAGAAACGGCCGACGCCTGGGACGCCGTCGTGCGCTTCGACGACGTCTCCATGCGGTACGGACGCGAGCCTGAGACGCTCAAGGACCTCTCCTTCTCCTTGCCGCAAGGGTCTTTCCATTTCGTCACCGGGCCGTCGGGGGCGGGCAAGACCTCCCTGTTGAAACTGATCTATCTGGCCGCCCAGCCATCCAAGGGACTCCTGCACCTGTTCGGCCAGGATGTGGCCCAGACTCCGGCTGAGGTGCGCCCTTTCCTGCGCCGCCGGATCGGCGTGGTCTTCCAGGAATTTCGCCTGCTCGATCATCTGAGCGCCTTCGACAATGCGGCCGTGCCGCTGCGGATCGCCGGTCGCAAGCCCGATTCCTACCGCCAGGACGTGGCTGAGCTGCTCACCTGGGTCGGCCTCAAGGACCGGATGCACGCCCTGCCCCCCACCCTGGCCGGCGGCGAGAAGCAGCGGCTGGCCATCGCCCGCGCCGTGGTGGGACGTCCCGACATCCTGCTCGCCGACGAGCCCACCGGCAATGTCGACCATGAGATGGGCCTGCGCATCCTGCGCCTGTTCCTGGAGCTGAACCGCCTGGGCACCACCGTGCTGATCGCCACCCACGACCAGGATCTGGTCGCCCGCTCAGGCATGCCCGTCCTGCACCTGGAGGATGGGCGACTGGCGCACATGGGTCCCGTTGCCGCCGGGGCGCGACCATGAGCCGTCGTCGGACCAGCGGGCCCTTCGACCTCGACCGGTGGCGGCCGGCCCCCTTTCTGCCCGAGCGGGACACCCGCGACAGCGCCCTGGTCTTCGTGGTCGCCGTCCTCTGCTTCCTGGCCTGTCTGACCGCGCTGGGCGTCATCGCCTCGGACCGGGCGGCCCGGGGCTGGTCCCACCAGCTCAGCGGGGAGATGACAGTGATCGTCCGCCCCAAGGCCAATGAAACTCCGGACTCCGCCGCCGCCCGCGCCGCCGAAACCCTGGCCGGGGTCCCTGGCGTCGCCGAGGCGAGAGCGCTTGAGCGGGAAAAGGCCGAGGCCCTGATCGCCCCCTGGCTGGGGGAGGCCGCCGATCTCGCCGACCTGCCGGTGCCGCGCCTGGTGGCCGTGTTGCTCGACCGCGAGGCCCCAGCTTCAGCCCAGAGTCTGGAGCGGGCCCTGCTGGCCCGGGGCCTGGACGCGGTGGTGGACGACCACACCACCTGGCTGGCCGACATTCAGAGGGGCGCGGCCATCGCCCGCTGGGTGGGGCTCGGCGTCTTCCTGCTGATTTCGGCCGCGGCCGCCGCGGTCGTCGCCTTCGCCACCCGTGCAGGGCTGGCCGCCCGGCGCGAGGTGGTCGAGCTTCTGCACCTGACCGGGGCCGAGGACGCCTTCATCGCCCGCCTGTTTCAGGTCCGGTTCGCTCAGATGGCCGCAGGCGCCGGCCTGGTGGGCGCCGCCTGCGCCGCAGTCCTTGGCGCGGCGATGCGGCTGGGGGGCGGCGGACAGGGGCTGACGCCCGTGCTTCCGGTGGCTTGGAGCGATCTGCTGGCTGTTCTACCCTGCCCCTTGGCCGCGGCCCTGGTGGCGGCGGTGGCGGCGCGGATGACGGCCGCGAGCCTCATTCGCGAGCTGTCCTGAGATCCCCATGAAAACGCTCGCCCTCCTTTTCGTGGCCGCCCTGATCTGGGTAGCCGGCCTGTTGGCCTTCGCCATTCGGGTCGAGCAGTCCACCCCGGCTCCGGAACCCTTGGTCGCCGACGGCATCGTCGCCCTCACCGGGGCGGGATCGAACGAACGAATCGCCGCGGGCATGCGCCTGCTGGAAGCCGGCAAGGGCGACCGGATGCTGGTCTCCGGCGTCAATCGAGAGGCCAGCCGCGAAGACATCCGCAGTGTCAGCCGGGCGGTTCAGCTGCTCTATGACTGCTGCGTCGATCTGGGCTTCGAGGCCGCCGACACCTTTGGCAACGCCCAGGAGACCGCGGGCTGGGTCCGGGCCCGACGCTATGACAGCCTGATCATCGTCACCGCCGACTACCATATGCCCCGGGCCATGCTGGAGCTGGGCTCGGCCCTGCCTGGCATCACGCTCCAGGCCTACCCTGTGACGACGCCGAGCCTCGACGCCCAGCGTTGGTGGCGCACGACCGGCGGCGCCCGGCTGATGGTGATGGAGTATTCCAAATACCTGGCCATTCTCGGCCGCGAACTGGTCCTGCGCCTGGGTCCCAAGGACGAGGCGCCGCCAGAGCCCGCCTCTCAGGGCGGTTGATCTTTCGCCGGCCAGCGGCGAACCAGGGACCAAGGACAATGCAAGAAAGAGGCTCGCCGTGACGGCTCTGCGCTCCCTGCTCTTTGTGGCGCTCTTCTATCTGTGGTCCGCCACCGTCGCGATCCTGATCACGCCGCTGATGCTGGCGCCCCGCACGTGGATCCTGCGGGCGCTCGACTTCTGGAGCCGCGGCGTCATCGCCCTGCTGCGGATCTGCGACATCCGCGTCGAGGTCCGGGGACTGGAACATCTGCCCAAGGGCAAGGCCCTGGTGGCGCCCAAACACCAGTGCATGTTCGACGTCTTCGCCCAGTTCGCCTGGCTGCCGGACTCCTGCTTCGTCCTGAAGAAGGAGCTCATGTGGATCCCCTTCTTTGGCTGGTACGCCCAGAAGGCGCGCATGATCGTGGTCAACCGAGAGGCCCAGGCCGCCGCACTGAAAAAGCTGGTGCGCGACACCGAAGACCGCCTGCAGGAAGACCGCCAGCTGGTGATCTTCCCCGAAGGCACCCGGGGCGAGCCCGGCGTGCGCGGCAGCTATAAGCCCGGCATCGCGGCCCTGTACCGGGAGCTGAACCTGCCGGTGCATCCGGTGGCCACCAATTCCGGGGTCCACTGGCCCAAGCATGGCTTCCTGCGCAAACCGGGCGTCATCGTCTTTGAATATCTGGAGCCCATTCCGCCGGGCCTGAAGCGCGCCGAGTTCATGCGCACCCTGGAGGAGCGGATCGAAACGGCTTCGATGAAGCTGTTGGACCTCTAGGCCAGCGCGGCTCTGGTGCGAGCCTCAACCTGGATCAGCAGGTCTTCCATGGCCCGGTCGCGCACGCCCTCGTCGCGGAGATGGCCCAACAGGTCGCGGAGATAATCCTCGTTGGGACCCGACAGGCCGACCGCGCCGGTGATCAGCTCAGCCTGCCGCTCCAGGGTCAGGGCCCCGGCCCACTGGGGGTGGCTGAGGTCGGAAAGGAAGACCAGGCTGTCGACCCGCCGGCCATCGGCCCGGCGCACCGGTCGCCCGGCTTCCACATAGGTCTCGGTGGGCTGCTCGCGCTCCATCAGATAGGCGTAGACCTCCGGCCAGTCGGGCTCGGCCACGCGGTAGGCCGCGCCGCGGACTGCGCCCCCGGGCGCCAGGCCCAGCACCAGGCCCGGCCGCTCATAGGTGCCCCGATGATGGACCGAATAGATGCAGAAGGCCCGTCGACGGCCGTGTAGGATGGCGCTCGAACGCTCGACAAAGCTGAAGCCTGGCCGCCACATGAGCGACCCATAGCCGAACACCCACCGCCCCTCGCCGTCCGCCATTCCTGACCTGTCCGTAGAAAGCCTGCAAAGCCATCCATGTCTGTGCCAG
>JAHUZY010000447.1 GCA_019264505.1 Phenylobacterium sp.
CCCCCCCCCCGCCGCTCGGTGCTCAACACCCGATTCAAGGTCTCTGGCTCCGGCGCATTGCTGGAGGCCGAATGGCGGGCGAAGGTTGTGAGCGCCAGGAAGCAGCGCTCAGCATGAGACATGCCCGCGATGGGGGCCCGCAGCACCTGGGCGAAGGCCAGCTCCGCGCGGTGATCTGGGTGCAGCCGTCCCCCCAGGTCGGCGAGCCGACAGGCGGCGCCGATCAAGAGGCCGTCCCGGTCGCCAAAGACAGGCTCGAGTTGGCTGAAGGCCGGGACGAGCCAGTGTTCGAGGGCCCTGGGCATGTCGCCGGCCGACAGGCCGCGCATGACGCTCATGGCCTCACAACCTTCCAACAGCGGGTCCCGGTCGCGGATGTCGGCGTCCATGCCGTCCCACAACAGCCCTTCGCGCAGGCCAAAGGCGGAGATCACGATGCGTTCCAGCCCGAGCTGCTCGATCAGCGTCTCAAGCACCAGGGCGGCGTAGGGAAGGGTCTCGTAGCGCTTCTTGGACAGGCCGACGATCCGCTCCAGGGACGACCGGGACTGGCGCACGACAAAGCGGGTCAGGTCGAGGGCCTCGGTCCGTGACATCTCGTACTGATGGGCCACCCGCAGGGGATAGTCCGTCATGATCATGTGGAGCAGGCCAAGATTTCGCCAGGCGCCGCCCACAGCGTGGAACTCGCTGGCGCCGAGGGTCCCAGCGATCGGCGACAGGCTGTCGGCGATCAGGTGCCGGGTCGGCTCCACCGTCAGGGGACGCGGCGCCCCCAGGGCGAAGGGGCCGAGGGGGAGGGTGATCCCGGGGGCGGGACCGTCCGGGCCAACCCTGACCAGCTCCAGGCTGGAGCCGCCGAGGTCTCCTACCAGGCCACGGGCCGCGGGATGGCCGGCCAATACGCCGGCGGCGGCGAAATAGGCCTCTTCTTCCCCGGTGAGCACCCGCAGGGGCAGACCAAGCTCGGTCCGGATGAATTCGGCGAAGGCGGGACCATCCTCGGCCTCGCGCACGGCTGCGGTTGCGACGGCGATGACGTCGTCGGGCGCCCAGTCCTGGAGAATGGCGCGGAAGCGGCGCAGGGCGCCCACCGCCACCTCAACCCCTTCGGGGGAGAGGCGTCCAGTGTCGGCCATGTCACGACCGAGGCCCGCCAGGGCCTTCTCGTTATAGACCGTCCAGATGGCGCGGCCTTCCAGCCGGTAGATGACCAGGCGGACCGAGTTTGAACCGACGTCAATGACCGCCGCCTGGCGGCTGTCGGCTCTAGGTTCGGGCGGCGACATGATCGATCGCGCGCGGCATGTCCTTCACACGCTGGCCCCGGCCAGAGAGGCTTGGATTGGTCATGAAATACTCGTGCGCGGAAAAGGCGCTGGGGTGGTCCCAGTTGGGATCGCGGGTGTAGCCTCCCTCGGCGTCCAGGGTCCAGCTCTGAGCTTCGTCCTTCAGGTTGGCGACCATGATCTGCTGCAGGACCTGCTGGTGGACGGTGGGATTCTCCACCGGCACCAGGCTCTCTACCCGGCGGTCCAGATTTCGGGGCATCCAGTCGGCCGAGGAGATGAACACCCGCGCCTTGCTTGAGGGCATGGCGTGGCCGTTGGCGAAGGCCACGATACGGGCGTGCTCCAGGAACCGGCCGACGATGCTCTTGACCCGGATGTTCTCCGAGAGCCCGGGCACGCCGGGTCGCAGGCAGCAGATGCCGCGGATGACCAGATCGATGCTCACCCCGTCCTGGCTGGCGGCGTAGAGGGCGTCGATGACTTCGGGATCCACAAGCGCGTTCATCTTGGCCCAGATGGCGGCGGGTTTGCCTGCCCGCGCGTTTGCAGCCTCCTGGGCGATCAGGGCGACCAGATCCCGCTTCATGGTGATCGGCGAGAAGGACAGCCGTTCAAGCTTTGTCGGCTGAGCGTAGCCGGTGATGAAGTTGAAGACCCGCGAGGAGTCCCGGGCCAGGGCTGGGTCGGTCGTGAACAGCGACAGGTCGGTATAGATCCGCGCGGTCACCGGGTGATAGTTGCCCGTGCCGTAGTGGCAGTAGGTGCGAACCTGATCGCCCTCCCGGCGGACCACCACCGACAGCTTGGCGTGGGTCTTGTACTCCACGAAGCCGAAGACCACGTGGACGCCGGCCCGTTCCAGGTCCCTGGCCCACTTCAGATTGGCCTCCTCGTCGAACCGCGCCTTGATCTCGATAACGGCGGTGACGTTCTTGCCGTTCTCGGCGGCCTCGATCAGGGCCGCGACAATCGGGCTGTCTGATGAGGTGCGGTACAGCGTCTGCTTGATGGCCAGGACGTGGGGATCGCGGGCCGCCTGGCGGACGAACTGCACCACCACATCGAAGCTCTCGAAGGGGTGGTGGACCAGGATGTCCTTCTCCCGGATCGCCGAGAAGCAATCGCCCCCATGGTCGAGAATGCGTTCGGGAAAACGGGCGGTGAACGGCTTGAACTTCAGGTCTGGCCGGTCCGACGGGATCAGCTGCGACAGCTCGTCGAGACCCAGCAGACCGTCGATCAGCAGGACGTCGTCAGTCTGGGCGTTGAGGTTCTCGCAGATGAAGCCGCGCAGGGCTTCCGGCATGGCGGATTCGATCTCGACCCGCACGACCGAACCCAGGCGCCGCTGTTTCAGGCGGGCCTCGAACTCCCGGACCAGGTCTTCGGCCTCTTCCTCGATCTCCACATCGGAGTCGCGGATCAGGCGGAACACACCGCTGGCCTCCACGTCACAGCCGGGGAACAGGTGATCGACGAACAGGGCGACCATGCCCTCCAGCGAGATGAACCGCCGCTGCGGCCTGGCCGGCTTGCGGCCGCCCCGGGGCGCCTCCAGCTGCCAGAACCGAGCCACCTGGGCGGGGATCGGCACCAGGGCGTTGAACTTCCGCCCGTCGGCGTCCCGGCGCAGGGTCAGCGCCAGGGAGAAGGCGAGATTGGGGATGAACGGAAAGGGGTGGGCCGGGTCGATGGCCAGGGGCGTCAGGATCGGGAAGACCAGGTTGAGGAAGGCGGTCTCCAGGCTGGCCCGCTCGGCCGGCGTCACCTCGTCGGCCTCCACAAGCCGCAGGCCCTCGCTCGCCAGCTCCTGCCGCAGGTCGCGCCAGCGGGTCTGCTGATCGGTCATCAGCATGGCGGCTTCGGCGTTGACCCGCTCCAGCTGTTCGGCGGCGGTGAGCCCATCCTGGCTGACCGATCGCACGCGCTCGCGGACCTGGGCTTTCAGGCCGGCCACCCGCACCATGTAGAATTCATCGAGGTTGTTGGCCGAGATCGACAGGAATCGCAGCCGCTCGAGAAGGGGATGGCGGGGGTTCTTGCTCTCTGAGAGCACGCGCTCATTGAAGGCCAGCCACGAGATTTCGCGGTTGAAGAAGCGGTCCCCAGATCCTGCCAGATCGGCATCCCAGCTCAGGGCCACGTCGGCCTTCGGCGCGCCTTGGGAAGGCGGGGATGCAACATAGGACATAGGGGCCTCGCTCAGGTCAGCTGATCGGTCAAACGTCGCCGATCATGGCCGCAGGGTCACTCGAAAAGGTCAAGATTCTCCGTCTCGTCCTCGAGTATCTGCCGCGCCAGCACCCGGGATACAGGGCGATGGGTCTCCCCGGAGATGGCGTCCAGCCGTTGGACGAGCGCCCAGGCGGCCGGCGCCGAGCGCTCGATGCGCTTGACGAGGTAGGGGAT
>JAHUZY010000457.1 GCA_019264505.1 Phenylobacterium sp.
GTCCAGGGCCCGCTCCAGCCTCGGCAGGGCGCGGCTGACATCGGGGTCGGCCGAGGCCGCCAGACGCTCCGAGGCGATCTGCGCGCTGGTCAGCATGTTGCGCAGGTCGTGATTGATCTTGGCGACAGCCTCGCCCAGGGCCGCCAGCCGGGCCCGGGCGTTCAGCGCCGCCCGCAGGTCCCCCTGCATCAGGGCCAGCTCCACCTCGGCCCGGCCGATCTCGTCCCGGCGGCCAGACAGCTTGACGCTCGCCCGGGGGTCGTCGGGATCGGCGCGAAACAGCTCCATCCCCCGGGTGATGCGCTGCATGGGACGCACCAGGAACAGGTTGAGCGACAGATAGACCAGCCCGCCGGCCATGGCCGAGACGAAGGCGGTCACCGCGATCAGTCGCCAGAGATAGGCGGTCAGCTCCTGGCGCAGCTCGGCGTCGGGGGCGACGATCTCGATGAACTCGGCGTCGCGAAAGCGCGGCTCGGCCACCACGCGGACCATGCGGCCCTCCCCCCCGAACAGGGTCTGGAACGGCGCAGCCAGCCAGGAGGCCACGGCCTGATCGCGCAGGTCCACCAGATAGGGGGTGCGGTTCAGATTGTTGCCCCGCAGAACCAGACGGCGCACGCCGTTGCTCTGGATGGCCACCCACTCCACCCCGGCCACCTCCAGCAGGTCGGAGGACAGCTGCTCGCTGACCACCACGTCGGGGGCGACTTCAGTCGCCAGGGAGGCCAGTTCGGCGGCCCGGACCCGGTCCAGCAGCCACTGCTCCTCGAACGCCGCCAGGGTCGGGGGCACGATCAGGGCGCCGCCGAACAGGACGAACAGGCTGGTGAGGATCAGCAGGCGAGCAGAAAGGCCGCCCGGCCAGAGGAAGCCGCGCCTGAGGGAGCCTGAGGGCTGCGGTGGCGAGGAGGGCTCCACCATGCCTGTCCGTTAATGCACCCCGGGCCTTTGGGCAACGCGACTGTTGGCCCCTGCCCCGGCAGGCGCGGTCGGCTTCACGCCGTCGCCACCGCCTCGGCGGTGGAGGAAAAGCCGTCGGCCCGCAGCCGGGCGGCGAGATCGGTCTTGATCCGCCCCACCAGACCTGGCCCGGAAAACACCAGGGCGGAATAGAGCTGCACCACACAGGCGCCGGCGCGGATCTTGGCGTAGGCGTCGGCGCCAGAGCTGACACCGCCCGCGCCCGCCAGGGGGAAGCGCCCCTGGGCGGCCTGATGGAACAGGCGCAGGGTCTGGGTGGACAGGTCCATCAGCGGCGCCCCCGACAGGCCGCCGGTCTCGCCCGCCTGGGCCGATTGCAGAGGCGGTCGCGAGATGGTGGTGTTGGAGACGATCACCGCATCCAGCTCAGCCGCGGCCACCACATCGCAGATGGCCTCCACCTCGGCCTCGTCCAGATCGGGCGCCACCTTCAGGAACATGGGGACCTTGCCTTCTGGCGGCAGGGCGTCACGGGCCTCGGTCAGGCGGCCGAGCAGCTCTTCCAGGGCGTCCCTGGTCTGGAGCGCCCGCAGGCCCGGCGTATTGGGCGAAGAGATGTTGATGGTGAAGTAGGAGGCGAGGCCCCAGAGCCGGCGCAGGCCGGTGACGTAGTCGCCGACCCGGTCCTCGGAGTCCTTGTTGGCGCCGATATTGGCCCCCACCACACCGCCGTGGCGGCGGGCCAGCCGTCCGGCGAAGGCCTCCAGGCCCTCATTGTTGAAGCCCATGCGGTTGATCACCGCCTTATCCTCGGTCAGCCGGAACAGGCGGGGACGCGGATTGCCCGCCTGGGGCAGGGGCGTGACCGTGCCGCACTCCACAAAGCCGAACCCCGCCGCCAGCATGGGGCGATAGACCTGGGCGTTCTTGTCGAAGCCGGCGGCCAGGCCGACGCAGTTGGGCAGGTCGAGCCCGGCGAATCGGATCGCCAGGATCGGGTCGCCCGGCCCCCGAGGGCGCGGACCAAGTCCCGCCTGCAGGGCGCGGATCGTCAGGCCGTGGGCGTCCTCCGGATCCAGGCCGCGCAGGGCGCCGGCCGCCAGATCGTGAACAAGACTCATGTCAGGCCTTCCAGGCGAGGGACGCCATCGCCGTCCAGGGGCGCTTCATGCGTCGCCTTAACCCGCGCCGGATCGAGCACGCCATAGAGATGAGGAAACAGGTCGCCGCCACGGGAAGGCTCCCAGACGAGGGCCGTCCCCAGTTCGCTGGCGTCGAGCTCCAGCACCACCAGATCGGCCTGGCCGGCGAAGTGGCGCCGGGCGGTTTCCTGGGCCTGGGCGGCGGTGGAGAAGTGGATGTAGCCGTCCGCAAGGTCGACGGGCGAGCCTTCGAACACCCCGGCCGCCTGCGCCTGCGTCCAGGCCGAGCGCGGCAGGATCTTGTAGATCCTAGTCAATCATAACCTCCGCGCGGGGGCATCATCAGGCCGTCATAGACGGGACGACCCTGACCGTTGAACAGGAAGACCGCCGCCGCCGAGGTGGGAAAGCGCGAACGCGCCGTATTCAGAAGGTCGCCAGACGCCCCGCCTTCGATGAGCAGACGCAAGACCAGTTCGTGCAGGCCGGGATTGTGGCCGATGACCAGGATCGTGTCCGCCCCGTCCGCCGCCTCCCGCACCCGGTCCAGCACCGTCTGGGCCTCCGCATGATAGAGGCTGGGGTCGATGCGGACCTGGCAGGCCTCACAGACCGGTCGCAGGGACTCCCAGGTCTCCTGCGTGCGGGCGGCGTCCGACACCAGGGCGAGGTCGGGGACAAAGCCCATATCGACCAGACGCTGGCCCGCCTCCAGGGCGTCCCGGCGACCGCGGGGCGTCAGGCGCCGGGCGTGGTCGTCCCCACTCATTGACTCGCGCTCGGCCTTGCCGTGCCGCAAGAGGATCAGCCGCTGCATTCCCACTCCATAACCCAGGGCCGAACCCATAGCGCGACCGCGCCCGGACGCGAAGCGGTTGACAGTCGCAGAGCTTGGCGGTCCAAGGCGGCATGAGCCAGACGGTCATTGAGAGCCCGGCCATCGAAACCAACGGCGGGACTCTGCGCCTTCCGGCCGACGCCCCCCTGCGCCTCGACTCCGGGGCCACGCTGGCGCCTCTGGAGATCGCCTACAAGACCTATGGGCGGCTGAACGCCGAACGATCCAACGCCGTGCTCGTCTGCCACGCCCTGACCGGCGACCAGCATGCGGCCTCCGTGCATCCCATCACGGGCAAGCCTGGCTGGTGGAACCGGGTGATCGGGCCGGGCCTGCCGCTCGATCCGGACCGCTACTTCATCATCTGCACCAATGTGGTCGGCGGCTGCATGGGCTCCACTGGCCCCTCCTCGATCGATCCGGCCACGGGCAAGCCCTTTGGCCTGACCTTCCCGGTGATCACCATCGCCGACATGGTCCGCGCCCAGGCCATGCTGCTCGACGCCCTCGGGATCGAGACCCTGTTCGCCGCGGTCGGCGGATCCATGGGCGGCATGCAGGTGCTGCAATGGGCGGCAGACTATCCGCACCGGCTGCATTCGGCGGTCTGCATCGCCGCGGCCGCCCGGCATTCGGCCCAGAACATCGCCTTCCACGAGGTCGGCCGCCAGGCGATCATGGCTGATCCCGACTGGCGCGGCGGGGCCTATGAGGCCCATGGGGTCCGCCCGGAAAAGGGCCTGGCCGTGGCCCGCATGGCCGCGCATATCACCTATCTCTCGGAAGCCGCCCTGCAGCGGAAATTCGGCCGCGAGCTGCAGCGGGACGGCCTGTCCTGGGGGTTCGATGCCCCAGACTTCCAGGTGGAGAGCTATCTCCGCTACCAGGGCGCCTCCTTCGTCGACCGGTTTGACGCCAATTCCTATCTCTACATCACCAGGGCGCTGGACTATTTCGACCTGGCCGCCAGCCATGGCGGCGTGCTGGCCAACGCCTTCCGCCGCGCCCGGGACGTGCGCTTCTGCGTGCTCTCCTTCTCGTCGGACTGGCTCTATTCCACCGGCGAGAGCCGCGACATCGTCCGCGCCCTGAACGCGGCGGGCTGCCGGGCTAGCTTTGTCGAGATCGAGACCGACAAGGGGCACGACGCCATCTTCCTGGAGGAGCCGGTGCTGCACTCGGCCCTGCGCGGCTTCTTTGAGTCCCAGGCCTCGCGGCGGGGTCTGGCGTGACCGCCCTTCGGGAGGACTTCAAGGAGATCCTGCGCCTGGTGCGGCCCAACACCCGGGTGCTGGATGTCGGCTGCGGCGAGGGCGACCTGCTGGAGCTGCTGACCCAGGAAAAGGGCGTCGACGGCCAGGGCCTGGAAATCAGCCCCAGCGGCGTGGCCGCCTGCCTGGCCAAGGGCATCGCCGCCGTTCAGGGGGACGGCGACCGGGACCTGGATCACTTCCCCACCCAGGCCTTCGACTACGCCATCCTGTCCAAGACCCTGCAGCAGATGCGCGAGCCGCGCCATGTGCTGACCGAGCTGATGCGGATCGCTGATCGGGCGCTGGTCTCGGTGCCGAACTTCGGCCACTGGCGGATGCGCTGGGCCCTGCTGACCCAGGGGCGCATGCCCGAGACCAAGGCCCTGCCCGACCCCTGGTGGTCGACCCCGAACATCCATCTCTGCACCCTGCGGGACTTCACCACGCTGTGCGCCGAGCTTGGCCTGCGGATTGAGGCCTGCGCCGCGGTCAGCCCCGACCAGCCGGCCCGCAACATCGATCCCGCCCGCCCCATCGAAAACTGGCGGGCCGAGACCGCGCTCTTCCTGCTGACCCGCGAACGCCCGCGGCCGCCCGCGCCGGAGCGCGCGACCACGGGCGATCTTTTTGATTAGAAGGCCAGGCGGGCGGTGACCCGGGCGTCATAGGCCTGGTGGTCGCCGCGCAGTTCGCCGCCGCCCTCGAGCGCCAGGTCGAAGTGGCGGCTCAGGCCCCGGACGCCCAGTCGCACCACCATGGCTCCATCGTCCAGCTCCGGAGCGTCCAGGCTGAACGCCGGGCCGCCGCTGACGAAGCGGGCGGTGGTGGCGCCGGCGCCGTCTCCGGTCAGGGCGCGGTAGCCGGCGGTGACTTCGGGCCGCCAGAGCATGCCGTCGGGGTCTCCGAAGGTGGCGCCGAGCGCCAGTCCCGCGAAGGCCGCCAGCTGCTGGCCCGTCCGCTCATCGATGACGAGGTCGATGGCCTCGCCGCCGCCGCTCTCGGTGCGGCCGTCTTCCCGCAGATAGACATAGTCGGCCCGCAGCATCGGGCGGGCATAGAAGCGGCCGGCCTCCGCGGTCCAGGACAGGGCCACGTGCCCGGTCCCCAGGAGGGCGGTCCAGTCCGAGGTCGCCGTCCGCGACAGCCCCCCGTCCAGGTCCACCACGGCACGCTCCCCCTGCATCCACGCATAGCCGCCGGTGGCGCCGGCCGAGGCCTGCAGGCCCCCCGCCGAGGCCCGCCAATAGACCCCCGCCGACAGGGTCGAGCCGCTGAGGGTCTCGGCGGCCGCTGCGCCGTTCTCGTCGACGTTCACATTGAGGAAGCTGGTCTGGATGCCGAAGGTCCCGAGACCGGTCTCCGCCCCCTCGACGCCGGCGGCCAGGCCGAACCCGTCGGCCTCGAAGCCGGCCGCTCCGTCCAGGTCCTGGCGCTGGATGACGCCGATCTCCTGGACCCAGGCCCGGCGGCCGCTGCGGGGCAGCAGGCCCTCGGTCTCATCGATCCCCCGGGCGGTGGCCTCCTGGGCCTGGGCGATCACCCGGAAGAGGGCGCCGGAATAGTCGGGCAGGAACTGGTCGTACAGGCCGCCAAAGCCCGCCGCATCGGTCTTGGCCAGCAGGGCGTCGCGGACGGTGGCGTCCCGGTCGAAGGCTTCGAACACCGCCTCATAGGCGTTCGCCTGGGTGGTGGTCAGCCCCGCCTCGCCGGCCGTGCGGCGACGGACGTCGGCGATGATCTGACCTTGCGCCTGATCCACCCGCAGGCTGGTGCGATAGAGCCAGGGGCCCGTGGCCAGCAGGGTTTCGTCCAGCGTCCCGCTGACCTGCAGGTCGCCGGCCTGGATCAGGGTGAAGCTGGTGGGCGCGGTGAGCTTGGAGGTGAAGGCGAGGTCGATCTGGGCGCCCTGGGCCACCACCGCCTGACCCGCCACATTGAACCGGCTGGCGGTCCCGGCGGCGGGATCGGCGGTGAAGACCAGCTCGGCGTCAGAGCCCAGCGTCAGGCTGCTCAGGCCAAGCGGCCCGGTATGGGTGGTGGTCAGACGGCCGTCGCCCACCGTGACGGCCAGGCCGCCGCCCGCGTCGGTGAGGGCGCCCGTATAGCGCGCCCCGCCATTGATCGTCAGGACATCGGCGCCGGTCCCGAAGGCCAGGGCGCCGGTCATCTGGCCGGCCAGCAGCTCCATCCGCGCCGGTCCTGAGCCGAACAGCACATCACCCGTGAGGGTGGGAACGACGGTCGCCACGCTGTTGGCGCTCTGCCGCACCGTGACGCCCGAGGTGTTGGCCCGCAGGTCGAGGGCGATGGCGCGGCCCTCCACGGTCGCCCCTTCGGCCGGCGCAAAGGCCGCGCTGATCAGGCCGGTGTTCTCCACCAGTCTCAAGGTTCCGGCGGAATCCAGCACGGCGGTGGCCGAGCCCTTGGCCCCGGTGATGGCGGCGGAAATGGTGCCGTGATTGGTCAGCTGGCTGGCGCTGGCTCCGGCGTCGATCTGGATGGCGCGGACATCGACGGCGCTGTCGGACACCGCGCGCCCTCGGATCACCCCGCTATTGGCCAGCACCGGGGCGGTCGCGCCCGACTTCATGTGCAGCCCCACCGCGCCGGCCTGGACCCCATCGGCGGAGACCACACCGCCGACCTTGATCCCGCCCGTCACCTGGGCCGCGCCCCCCTGGCCGCCGATCTCGATACCGAGGCCCCGGACCCCGTCATAGAGGCCCACCCCCTGGACCGTGCCGTTGACCACCAGGCCAAAGCCGCCGGAGCCGCTGACCGTCCCGAGGACCAGGGCGTCCGCGCCGCCAATCTGGAGGCCCGCAGCCTGCCCGTAGCTGGTGATCACGCCGGTGGTTTCCGACGCGTCGGCCACGCCGTCGCCGTCTTCGTCGGCATTATCGGGATCATTGTCCGCAGGCGGAGCATCGACCAGCACACCGCCCTGCACGCTGCCCCGGACCCGGACGGCGGGCCCGCCCTGCAGCAGGTCGTCGGCGTCGAGCTTGCTGACGTCGGTCGGCCGCGTCGTATAGCGATAACCCGTGACGGTGACCGGACCGCCGAGGATCAGGGCGCCGCCCACATTGCGGTCCACCGCCACGCCCACGGCCTCGGCGCCCTGCACGGTCACCCGCCCCGGGTGACCACATCGCCGCCCACCGTCCCCTCGGTCCGAAGGCCGTAGCTGCGGTCGCCCAGCACCGAGATCGAGCCCCCGGCGCGGATCGACCCGTCCACGGCGCTCTGGGTCAGGATGCCGGCCGAGTCATTGCCCTCCACCGTGATGGAGCCTGCAGTCTGCACGATGGAGCCGTGGAAGGCCTCGGCGCCAGTGGTCCGGACCCCGTAGCGGCGGGCGCCGGTCGCAAACGCCCCGTCGAGGTCTCCATCAGAATCCGCGTCGGTGGCGGTGTAGGACTCATCCACCCGAAGGGCGCCCGACAGGGCCACATCCCCCCGCCGGCCGCCCTCGACCAGCAGAGCCGTGGCGTCACTGGCGTCGGTGATCGCCACCTCGCCCTCAATGGTCACCTTGTGGTCGCTGTTGAGGGTGACCGCGGTTCCCCCGGTCGGCTTCACCGAGCCGGCGCTGGAGATGCGGAGGTCGTCAGGGGCGCCGGAGGCGGCGGTGGCGGTGGCTACGGGGGTGGTGCGCGCGTCCCCGATCACCGTCTCGGCGCGGGCTGCGCCCGCCGCCAGCAGGAGGGGTCCGATCGCCGCCGCGCTGAGCCATCGCCTGTCCATAATACCCCTCCAATGTCGCCGAAATGGCGATTTCAGAGCGGAAATGGCCCCCAAATGAGGAGGAAGTCGGGACCCATTTAGGCCATGCCAAGGCGAATAGGGGCGAGGATAGGGCGCCGAAAATCACCGTTCCGTCGAAGCGAGCCCCAAGAGTCTTACTATCTCAGGATGTTAGCTTCACCAGAGCGGGTCCGGACCTAGCCGGCGATGGCCGCGGCGTCCCGATCGCCGGTGCGAATGCGCAGGGCCTGTTCGAGGTCGAGCACGAACACCTTGCCGTCGCCGATCTTGCCGGTGTTGGCCGTGCGGGCCACGGCTTCGATCACCGCATCGGCGATGTCGGAGGGCACGGCGATCTCCAGCTTCACCTTGGGCAGGAGCTTCACCTCGTACTCGGCGCCCCGATAGACCTCGGTCTTGCCCCGCTGGCGGCCATAGCCGCGAACCTCCGTGACGGTGAGGCCAGAGGCGCCGGCCTCGGTGACGGCTTCGAGCACCGCGTCGAGGCGGCTGGGCTTGATGACCGCGACGATCATCTTCATGGCGACGGGTCTCCGCTGGGGGCCGGCGAAATGCCGGACGGTCAGATCATCAAGCTAGGACGTTCCGGGCTAGGCTCCAAGAGCGTCGGACGGCATAGGGACAAGGCGCCTTCGCCTTAGGCGCCTTTGGAAACGCCGCTTACGGTTTCCGGGTTGCGCCGGGCCGGCTCACGGGTCGCCGGGACCGGCGCCATGACCGGCCTGATCCTGCGGACCTTGGCCGCCGCGGGCCGCGCCTTGATGGCGAAGGTCTGTTTCACCGCCTCGATCATCACCACGCCGGAGAAGCGGGGCCAGAGCCGGGACCCGGCCTGTTCGAAGGTCTCCGCCTGGCCGCTCAGCCACGAGACCGGCGGCACGTAGAGGGCGCGGGTATAGCCCACCGGCTCGAACTCGGCCTCGCCGATCAGCTGGGCCAGCTGGCGGCGGCTATAGGGACGCCCATGGCCGAAGGGGGTGTGCTCGGCATTGGCCCAAAGGCCGTCGCGGGCGCTGACGGCCACGATCACCCGCCCGGATGGCGCCATCACCCGCCAGACCTCCCGCAGCAGGGCGAGCGGATCGGGGCTCTCCTCCAGGGCGTGGATCACCAGGATCCGGTCGAACAAGGCGTTCTGGAAGGGCAGCGCCTCCTCATGGACCAGGCTCGCCAGCCCGCCGCCGCTTCCGGGCCAGATCTCCACCCCCTGCTGGGCGGGCATGGCCACCACGGCCCGGCGAGCCTTCTCCCGGAAGGGCCCAAGATAGGGGGTCGGATAGCCGAGCCCGAGGACATCGAGGCCCCGGGCTTCGCCCCAGGCTTCCGTCAGCTTGCGGCCGATCATCGCCCGCGCGGTCCGCCCGAGGTCGGAGGCGTAGAAGGCGCGCAGATCAAGGATGTCTCGACGCATGGGCCCTGGGCGTTAGGATGAGGTTCGACACCCCACCCTAAAGCGTTGGCGGCGGCCTTGTCCCGCGGCCCGAACAAGACGAGGCGCGTCCATGCCCCTGCGGGTTCACCAGTTTCCCTGCCTGTCGGACAATTACGGCTTCCTGATCCAGGACGAGGCCACCGGCCTCGCCGCCACGGTCGACACCCCCGACGCCAAGGCCATCCTGGCCGAGCTGGACAAGACCGGCTGGAAGCTGGCCCTGATCCTCAACACCCACTGGCACCCCGACCACGCCGGCGGGAACGCCGAGATCCAGGCCGCCACCGGGGCGAAGATCGTCGGTCCCGCCGAGGTGCGCAAAATCGCCCCTCTGGACCGGGAGGTGGCCGACGGCGAGGTGGTCGAGCTCGGGGAGACCCGGTTCTCGGTGCTGGAGGTGGGGGGCCATACCCTGGGGCATATCGCCTATCACGACGCCGAGGACGCCATCGCCTTTGTCGGCGACACCCTGTTCGCCCTGGGCTGCGGGCGGATGTTCGAGGGCCAGCCCGATCAGATGTGGGCGAGCCTGCAGCGGCTGGCGGCCCTGCCGGAGGCCACCACCGTCTACTGCGCCCATGAATACACCGCCTCCAACGCCCGGTTCGCCCTGTCGGTGGATGATGATCCGGCCGTCGCCGCCCGCGCCGAGGCTGTGTTCGAAGCCCGCAGCCGCGGCGAGGCCACCGTGCCCACCACCATCGGCCTGGAGCGCCAGACCAACCCCTTCCTGCGCGCGCCGTTGCTGGCGCCCCGGCTGGGGGTCGTGGGCGCGCCGGACCATGCGGCCTTCGCCGCCGTGCGGGCGGCCAAGGACAGCTTCAAGGGCTGAGGCTGAAGGGGTTCAGCGGGCGCCGGCCGCAGCCACGATTCGCTCAGACGACGGGCGGCCCGCCAGCCCGTCCTCCGGAGTAATGGTGATCAGGATCACCCCGCCGCGCAGGCAGGCGCCGGGGCGGCGGCCCTCCACGAGAGTGACCCTGTCGACGCCGCTCAACACCTGACGACCGCCCGGCTGCGTGGCCAGCCGGACCACCGCCTCGGCGGCGACCATGGCCGCGTCGGCCACCAGGGGGGCAGTCTCAGGGGAGGCGTCGGCCTCGAAGGGGATCAGCCGCCGCGCCGCCCGGCTGGCGCGCGCGCTGGCCTGGGCGAGTCGCTGCAGAAGGGCCTCAGGCCCCAGGGTCGGCAGACGCAGGGGTGTGGCGCCGGCCACCAGGGCCGCCGCGGCGCCGGACGGCCGCTCGCGGGTGAAGACTGTCAGGCCGCCGAGGCGGGTGGCCCGCAGCACCGGTTCGCCCAGATCGTTCTTGTAGATGATGTCGCCCCGCGGCGCCGGCTGGGGCTGCAACACCCAGACCTCAGCGCTGTCCTCGAACTTGACCAGGGGGCGGGGGGTGGAGCGATCGAGGATGAAGCCGCCGCCGTCCTCCACCGTGTAGCGGGCGACCGGTGGGGCGGAGAATCGGCGGCTGTCATAGCGCCCTTCGCCGAACAGACCCTCGCGCAGGGAGCCCGGGGCGGCCAGGGCGGGCGCGGCCACGCCAATCCCGGCCGCGGCGAGCGCCGCCGCGGCGAGGATCCTCAAAGGCAGCACGGGTCGAGCGCTCATCATGGACGAAAAGACATGCCGTTCGACTGGGGCGCTTTTGAGACGATACCGCCAGTCAGCCTGCCATATATTGCCCGCCGTTGAGGGACAGGGTGGAACCGGTCACATAGCCGGCGTGCTCGCCGGCCAGGAAGGCGACCATGTCGGCGATCTCTTCGCCGCGGCCCAGGCGTCCGACCGGGATCTGGCCGATGATGCCCTTCAGCACCTCTTCCGGCACGGCGGTCACCATCTCGGTGTCGATATAGCCCGGCGCGATGCAGTTCACCGTCACCCCCTTGCGGGCATTCTCCAGGGCGAGCGCCTTGGAGAAGCCGATCATGCCGGCCTTGGCGGCGGAGTAGTTGGTCTGACCCACCTGCCCCTTCTGGCCGTTGATCGAGGAGATGTTGATGATCCGGCCCCAGCCGCGCTCGCGCATGCCCTCAATGACCTGACGGGTCATGTTGAACAGGGAGTCCATGTTCACCCGGATCACCTCCGACCACTGCTCGGCGTCCATCTTGTGGAAGAAGCCGTCGCGGGTGATGCCGGCGTTGTTCACCAACACGTCCACGGGGCCAAGCTCGGCGGCCACCTTGGCCACGGCGGCCTGGCAGTCGGCGAAGACGCCCACATTGCCCTTGACCACCATGATGCCCAGCTCCCGGGCGCAGGCCTCGGCGGCCGCCTCATTGCCGGAATAGCCGGCGGCCACATGAAAGCCATCGGCCTTCAGCCGCTGACAGATGGCCCGGCCGATTCCGCGCGTGCCCCCGGTGACGAACGCCACTCTGGCCATGGTTGTCCTTCCCTGTTCCCTGTGTCGCCGAAGGCTTGAACGCCGTCTGGCTCAGATTTTTTCCACGCACATGGCCACGCCCATGCCGCCGCCGACGCACAGGGTCGCCAGACCCTTGGCGGCGCCCGACCGCTGCATCTCGTGCAGCAGGGTGGTCAGGATCCGCGCGCCCGAGGCGCCGATGGGGTGGCCGATGGCGATGGCGCCGCCGTTCACATTGACCTTGTCCGGGTCGAGGCCCAGCTCGCGCACCACGCAGATGGACTGGGCGGCGAAGGCCTCGTTGGATTCCACCAGGTCCAGGTCAGCCACGCTCCAGCCGGCCTTTTCCAGGGCCTTGCGGCTGGCGGGGATCGGGCCGGTGCCCATGATCTCCGGCTCAACCCCGGCATGGGCCCAGGACGCGATGCGGGCCAGAGGCTTCAGGCCACGGGCCTTGGCCTCGTCAGCGCTCATGACCACCAGGGCGGCGGCCCCGTCATTGAGGCCCGAGGCATTGGCCGCGGTGACCGAGCCGTCCTTGGTGAAGGCCGGGCGCAGGCCAGACACGCTGTCCAGGGTGGCTCCGTGGCGGATGTATTCGTCCTGGTCGACGACGGTGTCGCCCTTGCGGCCCTTGATGGTCACGGGCGCGATCTCGCCTGTGAACTTGCCGGCCTTCTGGGCGGCCTCGGCGCGGTTCTGGGAGGCGACGGCGAAATTGTCCTGGTCAGCCCGGGTGATCTGCCAGCGGGCGGCGATGTTCTCGGCCGTCTGGCCCATGTGATAGCCGTGGAAGGCGTCCCACAGACCATCCTTGATCATGGTGTCGACGAAGTTCAGGTCGCCCATCTTCTGGCCCGACCGCAGGTGGGCCGCATGGGGCGCCTGGCTCATGCTTTCCTGGCCGCCGGCGATGACGATCTTCGAGGCCCCTTCGGCCACCTGCTGGGCGGCCAGAGCCACGGCGCGCAAGCCAGACCCGCAAAGCTGGTTGAGGCTCCAGGCCGGCGCGGCCACCGGAATGTCGGCGGCGATGGAGGCCTGACGGGCCGGGCCCTGGCCGGCGCCGGCCTGCCGCGCCTGGCCGAGGATCACCTCATCAATGTCGGCGGGCGTCAGGCCCGCGCGCTCGATGGCCGCGCTGATGGCCACCCGGCCCAGCTCGTGGGCGGGCAGGCTGGCGAGCGCCCCGTTGAACGAACCCACCGGCGTGCGGGCGGCCGCGACGATCACCACTTCGGTCATGGAACCACATCTCCCTGGACTTGCAGCGCTATCTATCAGGACGAACCGGGCCTTGGGCAAGGCCGACCACGGGACGGGCAGGATTTGCGATTTCCCTCGCATCCGCGATACTGCGCCGCAAAGAGCCGCTGCGGCGCAAGCCGAGTGCAGAAAAGACGAGAGGATTCGCGATGCCCGAGACCAAGGATGGCGGCAAGGCCGGCGGCGATCGCGTCGTCATCAAGAAGTATGCGAACCGCAGGCTCTATAACACCGCGTCCAGCTCCTACGTCACCCTGGAGCACCTGGCCGACATGGTGAAACAGGGCGTCGATTTCGTGGTCTATGACGCCAAGACCAATGACGACATCACCCGCACGGTCCTGACCCAGATCATCTTCGAGGAGGAGAGCCAGGGTCAGAGCCTGCTGCCGATCCAGTTCCTGCGCCAGCTGATCGGCTTCTATGGCAACTCCATGGAGGCCTTCCTGCCCAGCTATCTGGAGCTGTCGCTGGCCACCTTCGCCCAGCAGCAGGAGCGGATGCGCACCCAGTTCACCCAGATGGGCCAGGCCACCCCGCTGGGGGCCTATGACGACCAGATCCGCCAGAACCTGGCCATGTTCGACCGGGCGATGAAGATGTTCACCCCCTTCGCCTACCCGCCGGGCAAGGGCGAGGATCAGGCCCCACGCAGCGACGCGGCCCCCGAACCGGCGCCCGCCTCCGACGACATGCTCAAGGCCCTGCAGGAGCAACTGGCCGCCATGCAGGCCCAGATCAACAAGCTGGCCTCGAAGGACTAGGCCGCGGGCCGGCGCGCTCAGGGAGGACAGGCCATGAGCCGTCAGGCCGTCTTCGAGCATCTGGCGGGCCTGCTACGGCCCTATGCCGGGCGCCACAGGATCAAGACCGACACGCCGACCAACTTCTATCTGGAGGAGTCTGTGTCGTCGACGAAGTCGCAGATGTTCGCCGCCGTGCAGGAAAAGGCGAGCTATGTCTCCTTCCACCTGTTTCCGATCTATACCAAGCCAGAGCTTCTGGCCGACCTCAGCCCGGAGCTCCGCGCGCGGATGCAGGGCAAGTCCTGCTTCAACTTCAAGTCCGTCGAGCAGATCCCGACCGAAGAGCTGAAGGCCCTGCTGGCGGCCGCCCATGAGAGCCTCTCCTAGGCCTGGAAAGTTCGACGCCCTTGGGCGTTCCTTAAGGATGGCGGCGCCAGGGTGGTCCGCCCTGGCCCCAGAAGGAGCGCGCGCTTGTCCTCTGTCGATCCCATCCGTCAGGTCGCCCGCCTGCGCCGGCTGCGTCGGCGGACCGATCAGGCGCAAGGCAGCGCCCATGAGGAGCATCCGAACCTGCCGGTTCCGGTCTCCCAGACCCTGCCCGACCAGCCCGCGCCGAGCATCACCGCCGGCGGCCCGGCCATCTTCACCGCCCATGTGATGAGCGAGGGCGAGCAGAAGCGCGGCCTGCGTGGCGGGCCGCCGACCCTGAACGCCGCCCGCAGCGCCTACACTCAGACCGAATACTCCGGCCGGGCCGACCGCCGGGCGCGCAAGGGCGGCCTGACCCGCACCGACATCTAGGCTTTACGGGCTTTTAGCCCTTGAGCCTGGCCAACTCGGCCTCCAGCGCCGCCACCCGCTTCTCCAGAGCCGCGATCCGGGCCTCGGGTCCGCCGCCCGGGACCGGGGTGGAAATGCCGGCCTGCCGGGCGATTTCCGCCGGGCTGACCCCCAGGATTTCGGCGAATATGCCCACCTCGTCGGCCGACAGCTCCCGCTGGTCCTTGTAGGCCAGGGCCAGATCGGCCTCGCTCATGCCGGCGGCGGCCGCCAGCACCCGGCGGGTCAGGCCGCGGGCCGCGAGCTGGGCGTCAAACCACTGGGCGTCGAAAAACAGGGCCACAGATCCACGAACCTCCGAACTGGCGCCGGTCTTGCTTAACCGAGGCTAACCTTTTGTGCCCCTGCCCCGGTGCGTTCCATGCTGGCTATCGCCACCCGACTGTTCGACATCACCCTGGTGACCCTGATCTTCACCGCCCTGACCTGAGGGCGGCGTCGTCGCAGGTCAGGCGTCGGCGCCCGCAAAGTCGATATCCCGGCGCGCGGCCACGATGGTGACGATGAAGCCGGCCAGCACATCCAGCAGCACCATCAGGGTGATCAGGAAGAAGGTCGAGGTCGCAAAGGCCGGCGCCAGCAGGAACTGGATCAGGCAGATGATGAACAGGATCATCGACAGGGCGTGATTGACGATCGCCACCCCGCGGCTGGTGGTGGACTTCAAGAGCTCGATGAACAGAACCACCAGGGCCGCGGCCAGGAACAGGTCCCCCAGGTTCACTGGCCAGTCCACATTGGACGCCATGCGGATGGTGAACAGCCCCTCGGTCATCCGGGCGTGGGCGTCCACCGCCGAGAAGCCGCCATCCAGGGTAAGCGCGACGAGGTTGTAGACCAGCACCGGCAGGGCCAGCAGCGGAAAGGCGGCGAAGTTGCGCAATGGATCTCCCCCCGGACCTGAAAAGGCCCGGAACAACCTTAACCCCTAGGTCTGGGCTCTAGGAAGCGTCCGCACGTCCTGCGGGCGCAGGCCGTCGCCTTCGCCTTTCAGACCTCGTCCACCCCGTCCGGCCGCCGGGAGCGGGTCTGCAGCCACATCACGCCCAGAAGGTCCGACGCCGAGGCCCAGAGGCGGCCAAGATTGGTGTATTTCGACGCGCCGGTCTGGCGGTGGCGATGCCCCACCGGCTGGAAGGCCACCTGATAGCCCTCCCGCAGCATCAGGGCCGGGAGGTAGCGGTGGATGTGGTCGAAATAGGGAAGCTCGAGAAAGGCGTGGCGGCGGAAGGCCTTCAGGCCGCAGCCGGTGTCATTGGCCGCATCCCCCAGCAGCCGCTTGCGCACGCCATTGCCCAGGCGCGAGGCGACCTTCTTGGCCTGGCTGTCCTGCCGCTTGGTCCGCTCGCCGCCCACCAGGGCGAGGTCTGGCCCGCCGGCCATCAGGGCGTCGACCAGGGCCGGGCCGTCAGCCGGGTCGTTCTGGCCATCCCCGTCCAGGGTGACGATGACCGGCGCCCGGGCCGCCATGACGCCGGTGCGGATCGCCCGGCTCTGGCCTGAATTCTTCCGGTGGCGCAGCACGCGCAGCGACGGCAGCTCGGCCTTGAGGGCGCTCAGCACCGCAAGCGTGGCGTCCCGGCTGGCGTCATCGACGAAGATGATCTCAATATTGCGGCCGGCGAAGGCCGTGGCGATCTCCCGGGCCAGGGCCGGGGCGGCGCCTTCTTCGTCGAAGACCGGGACGACCACCGAAATGTCGGGACTTGGATGCATTCCCCTCAATAGCGGAAAACTTGGCCTGGGAAAGATCGTGCTATCACCGCACCCATGACGTTTCAGTCCAGTCTTCAGTGGGCGAGCCAAGGCTGGCGGGGCCCGGTCTTCGCCGCCCTGCTGGCCCTGATCGCCGGCTTGCCCGGCGTGTTCACAATGCCGCCGCTCGACCGCGACGAGGCGCGATTCGCCCAGGCCACCGCCCAGATGCTGGAGACCGGCGACTTCGTGGTCATCCGCTATCAGGACGAGCCCCGGTTCAAGAAGCCGGTGGGCATCCACTGGCTGCAGGCGGCCAGTGTTTCGGCGGTGTCGGCTGTGGAGGACCGGGAGATCTGGGCCTATCGCCTGCCCTCCCTGCTGGGCGCCATGCTGGCCGCGGCGGCCTGCGCCTGGGGGGCGGCGGCCTTTTTCGGCGCGCCGGCGGGGCTGATCGCCGGGACGCTGCTGGCCTCAAGCCTCCTGCTGTCCACCGAGGCCTTCATCGCCAAGACCGATGCGGTGCAGTGCGGGTTGATCGTCCTGGCCATGGCGGCGCTTGGGCGGATCTATGGCGCCGCCCGGGGCGGGCCGCAGGTGAGCTGGCGGGCGCGGCTGCTGTTCTGGCTGGGCCTGTCGGGCGCCATCCTGGTCAAGGGGCCGGTGGGTCCGATGGTCGTCACCCTGGCGGTGATCGCCCTGGTGGCCTCGGAGCGGAAGATCGACTGGCTGAAGGGACTGGGCCTCAGCTGGGGGCCGATCCTGCTGCTGGCCCTGGTGGGGCCGTGGGCCTGGGCCGTCACGGTGGCCACCGACGGCGCCTTCTGGAGCACCGCCCTGATGGGGGATCTGGCGCCCAAGCTGGCCGGCGGACACGAGACCCACGGGGCGCCGCCGGGCTACCACCTGCTGGGGCTGAGCCTGCTGGCCTTCCCCATGACCCTGCTGATTCCGGCGGGCCTTCTGGTGGGCTGGACGCGCCGCCGCGAGCCGGGCGTGCGGTTCGCCCTGTGCTGGCTGATCCCCGCCTGGATCGTCTTTGAGCTCACCCCCACCAAGCTGGTCCACTATCCCTTGCCGCTCTATGGGGCCCTGGCCTGGCTGTCTGCGGCGGCCCTGCAGGCGCCCCTGGGACGCTGGCCGCGGCTGATCGGGGCGGTGCTGGCTGCGGTCTCCGGCCTGATCCTGGCCGGCATCTGTTTCGTCCTGCTCTCCCAGTTCGGCGCCGCCGCCGATGTGACGCCAGCGGCTGCGGCGGGCGGGCTGCTGGCCGCCGCTGGCCTGGTGGGCGGTTTCATGCTGGCCAGCCGCGCGCCCCGCGGGGCGGTGGTGACGGCCATGGCCCTGACCGTGCTTGGCCACGGGGCGCTGGCCGCAGGCCTGGCGCCGGGGCTTGCGCCGCTCTGGTCGTCTGCCCGCGTGGCGCGGATCCTTGAGTCCGAACGGCTGCTGCCGCGGCAGGGCATGGCGCCCTCCCCCGTAGCCGTGGCAGGATACGCCGAGCCGAGCCTGGTCTTCGCGCTGGGCACCCCCACCCTGCTGGGGAACAGCGCTGATGCGGCCCAGGCCATCGCCACCTTCCGACCAGCCGTGGTGGGGGCCGCCGAGGAGCAGGCCTTCCGTGCGGCCCTCGACGCGAGGGGGCTGGAGGTTCGAATGGTGCGTCAGGTGTCGGGACTGAACTATTCCAATGGCCGGCCGGTGCGCCTGCGGATCTATCAGAACGCCGCCCCGCGCCCGCCGCCGCCAGCCGCGCCGGAGCCGCGCCCATGAGCCGCAAGATCCAGATCGTCGAGGTCGGCCCCCGGGACGGGCTGCAGAACGAAAAGGTGCTGCTGGAGACCGAGCAGAAGCTCGACTTCATCGCCCGACTGCGGGCCGCCGGCGCCCAGCGGATCGAGACCGTGTCCTTCGTTAATCCGCGCCGGGTGCCGCAGATGGCCGGCGCCGAGGAGATCATGGCCGCCCAGCCGCCCACGGACGGCTTCTCGCCCATCGGCCTGGTGCTGAACGCCCGGGGCTGGGAGCGGGCGGTGGCCGCCGGCTGCGCGGAGGCCAATGTGGTGGTCTGCGCCACCGACGGGTTCGGCGTCCGCAATCAGGGCGCCACCACGGCCGAGCAGATGGACACGCTGGCCGCCATCGTCGCGCGCCGGCAGGCCGAGGGCGGACCGGCCCTGAGCGTCACCTTCTCGGTGGCCTTTGGCTGCCCCTTCGACGGCGAGGTCAGCACCGCCCAGCTGGTCGCTCTGGCCCGCGCCGCTGGCGAACTCGGCGTGCCGGAGATCGCCCTGGCCGACACCATCGGCGTGGCCGATCCCTGGACTGTCCGTGAGCGGATCAATGCCGTGCGCGAGGCGGCGCCCGACGCGGTCCTGCGGGTCCACTTCCACGACACGCGCAATACGGGCCTCGCCAACGCCTTCGCTGCGGTAGAGGCCGGGGTGGACGTCCTGGACGCCAGCTGCGGCGGCCTGGGCGGCTGCCCGTTCGCGCCGGACGCCACGGGCAATATCGGCACCGAGGACCTGGTCTATATGCTGGAGCGGGCCGGGTTTTCGACCGGCTATGACCTGGACGCCCTGATCGACACCGCCCGCTGGGTCTCAAGCCTGTTGGGCAAGGCGCCTGCGGCCTCCGTCAGCCGGGCCGGCGGATTTCCGAGGTCAGGGGCTTAGGCCGTCCGGCCGGTCAAACGCCACAGAAGAGGGCGAACGACGGCGGCGCCGACCACCAGGGGCCAGAGCAGCCAGGCGGCCACGGCCTCGCCCGCCCCATGGGCGCGCTTGCGGAAGTAGCGGGCCAGGCCCAGGCCCTTGGACAGTTCGACCTTCAGCGGGCTGGCGCGGCTGGTGTGGCCGAGATGAACCACCTCGGCGGTGGGATGGAACATCACCTCGCCGCCGGCCTCGCGCACCCGCCAGCAGAGGTCGATATCCTCCACATGCAGGAAATAGCCCTCGTCGAAGCCGCCCAGGCTGAGATAGCCGGCCCGCCGGATGGCGAAGAAGGCCCCGGAAATGGTCGGCACCGGGCACAGCGCGGCGGGCGCGGCCTCATTCTCCCAATGGACCTCATAGCGGCGCAGAGCCTTGGACCGGCGGGTGAGGCCGCTGAGGGACAGGAGCGCGGCCACCGGCGTGATCTCGCCCCGGCGGGCGCCGCGCTGCTCGGTGCGGTCGGCGTTCAGGACCCGACCGCCGACCAGCCGCAGAGGGCAGCCGTCCAGCACCGCCCGGGCCAGCACCTGGGCGCAGCCCGGCTGCAGGAAGGCGTCGGGATTGAGGAAGATCAGCACATCGCCGGTGGCGGCGTCCGCGCCCAGATTGGCCCCGCGGGCGAACCCCACATTGCCCTGTCCGCGCACCAGCCGCATCTGCGGGTGGCGACGGGCGACATCGTCGAGGAGCGCCGCCTCGCAGGGGTCGGAGCCATTGTCGACGACAATGAACTCGTCCACCTGCGGATCGGCCAGCACGCAGGCGAGGCTCTGATCCAGAGCCTCGCC
>JAHUZY010000461.1 GCA_019264505.1 Phenylobacterium sp.
ATGCAGGTTGGTGAAGCCGCGGACGGCGTCGGACAGCGAAAGGCCGCGCCGGGCGGCGAGGGTCTCGGCGAAGGCGAGCTGCAGACCGAAATAGTCCCGGAACACCTCCGCCTTCGCGGCGCGGGCGTCAGCCACGGCCGATATAGGGCATCTGGGTGGCCATGACGGTCATGAACTGGACATTGGCCTCCAGCGGCAGGCCGGCCATGTAGACCACCGCCTGGGCGACGGCGGCCACATCCATCATCGGCTCAGGTCTCAGGCTCCCATCGGCCTGGGGAACCCCGCCGGCCATGGCCGAGGTCATCTCGGTGGCGGCGTTGCCGATGTCGATCTGGCCGCAGGCGATCCTGTAGGCCCGGCCATCCAGGCTGGTGGATTTGGTCAGGCCAGTGATCGCGTGCTTGGTGGCGGTATAGGCCACCGAGCGCGGCCGCGGGGCGTGCGCCGAGATGGAGCCGTTGTTGATGATCCGCCCGCCCCCGGGGTCCTGCGCCTTCATCAGCCGGAAGGCCCCCTGGGTGCAGAGGAAGGCGCCGGTGAGATTGACATCCACCACCCGCCGCCAGGCCTTGAGCGACAGGTCCTCCAGGGGGACCGGCGGGGCGCCTGTCCCTGCATTGTTGAACAACAGGTCTAGCCGGCCGAACCTGGCGGCCACCGCCTCGAACAGGGCCGCCACCTGGGCCTCGTCGGAGACATCGGCGGGGTGGACCAGCACATCGGCGGGCGGCAGGTTCGCCGCCGTGGCCTGAAGCGCCTCGGCCCGGCGTCCGGTGAGGGCGAGCTTGAAGCCGGCCCCGTGCAGGGCAAGCGCGCAGGCCCGGCCGATGCCGGAACCGGCGCCGGTGACCAGGGCGATCTTGTGGGACGTCGTCATGGGGCTGACCCTCGCCCGACCGCGCCCTGTGGGCAAGGCGCCAGGCCCCCTCGTCAGGCGATCAAGGATATGGAAGAAGCGGCCATGACCAGTTCAGCTCTTCCCCTCGGCCGGGTCCTGATCATCGCCGGCTCCGATTCCGGCGGCGGGGCCGGCATCCAGGCCGACCTCAAGACAGTGCTCGCCCTGGGCGGCTACGGCGCCACGGCGATCACCGCCGTGACCGTGCAGAACACGCTCGGCGTCACCGGAGTCCATCCCATCCCCGTCGACATCGTCCAGGCCCAGGCCCGCGCGGTGCTGAGCGACATCGGCGCCGACGCCATCAAGACTGGCATGCTGGGGGATGTGGCCATGGTCGAGGCCGTCGCCGCCCTGCTGGATGAGGCGCAGGCCATTCCCGCGGTCATCGACCCGGTCATGATCGCCAAGGGGGGCGCGGCCCTGCTGGCGAGCGACGCCATCGCCGCGGTGCGCAGCCTGATGATCCCTAGGGCCGCCCTCCTGACCCCCAACGCCCCGGAAGCCGCCGCCCTGACCGGCCTTCCGGTGGAGAGCCTCGACGACCAGCGCCGGGCCGGAGAAGCCCTGCTCGGCCTCGGCGCCCGGGCCGTCCTGATGAAGGGAGGCCATGTGAGCGGCGAGCGGGTGGTGGACCTGCTGATGACGCCGACCGGGGACACGATCTTCGAAACCGACCGCCAGGAGACCCGCCACACCCACGGCACTGGCTGCACCCTGGCCTCGGCCTGCGCGACGGGCCTGGCCCAGGGGCTGGAGCTCTCCACCGCCGTGGCCCAGGCCTGGGCCTATGTGCAGGAGGCCATGGCCAGCGCGCCGGGGCTCGGCCAGGGGCACGGCCCCCTGGACCACGGCTGGACCCTGCGCGGATGAGGCCTGAGCCCGAGCTGGAGCAGCGGCTGGCGGCCATCCTGCGGGGCGCGCCCAGCCTGATGGGGGTGATGGAGACCGCGAGGGAGCTGGCCCTGCCCGACTGGATGATCTTTTCCGGGGCCATCTATCAGAAGGCGGTCAACCATCTGACCGGACGTGCCCCCGACTACGGGCTGAAGGACTACGACCTCGGCTATTTCGACGGGGGCGACCTCAGCTACGAGGCGGAGGACCTGATTATCCGCCGGGCGGCGGCGGCCTATCCCCCGCCCCTGGACACCCTGGTGGAAGTGCGCAATCAGGCCCGGGTGCACCTGTGGTTCGAAGACCGGTTCGGCGAGCCCTACGCCCCCTTGAGCTCCAGCGCCGAGGCCCTGACCCGGTTCACCACCACCATGTTCGCGGTCGGCGCGCGGCTGGAGGGCGATGGGACCTTGCGCATCTTCGCCCCCTTTGGGCTGGCCGATCTGTTCGCCCTGCGGCTGGTTCCCAATCCGCTCCGGGAGACGCGAGGCTTCGCCCGCACCGCCGCCGCCGCCCAGGCCCGCTGGCCAGAACTCACCCTTCAGGCCTGAGGCTACGGGCAAGCTTAGCCTTGCTGAGGGCCTTGGCAGGGCATAACTGGGTCGCACATCTTCAGTCGCGAGCCCCGCCATGCGCCAGTGGACCATAGACGCCTTCGCTTCGGCCCCGTTCCGGGGCAATCCGGCCTGTGTGGTCGAACCCTTCGACGCCTGGCCGGCCGATGACTGGATGCAGACCCTGGCGGCGGAGAACAACCAGGCCGAGACCGCCTTCCTCCTGCGCACGGCAGCGCCCGACAGGTTCGGCCTGCGCTGGTTCACGCCGGCCCTGGAGGTGCCGCTCTGCGGCCACGCCACCCTGGCCAGCGCCCACGCCCTGTTCGCCGAACTGGGCCTGGCGGCCGAGGCCGTGACCTTCGACACCCTGTCGGGGCCGCTGATCGTGTCCCGGCAGGCCGGCGCCTACGCCATGGACTTCCCGACTTCGCCCGTCCGCCAGGTGGAGACGCCGGCGGGGCTCGCCGCGGCCCTCGGGGTCGAACCCGACGAGGTCTGGGCCGGGCCTTTCCTGGTGGCGATCCTGAAGGACGAGGCTGCGGTGCGGGCCGCAAACCCTGACCTGGCGGCCCTGAAGGCGATCTCCAGCGCCGCCACCCAGGGCCGCGGCAATGTGGGGGTGAGCGCCCTTGCCGGGGGCCAGCCCCATGACGTGGTCAGCCGCTTCTTCGCCCCGGGCTCCGGAATCCCTGAAGATCCGGCCACGGGCTCGCTGCACTGCATGTTGAGCCCGATCTTCGCGCAGAAGCTGGGACGTGCGCGGCTGGCCTTCCACCAGGCCTATCCCGGCCGGGGCGGCGACCTGGACTGCGAACTGGCCGGGGACCGGGTGATCCTGCGGGGCCAGGCGGTCACCGTCATCGACAGCCGGCTGAGACTCTAGGCCCCAAACCGAAGAGGGCCGGAGCTTTCGCCCCGGCCCGTCGAAGGTCGGCTAGCGGCGATAACCGTAGCCCTGGCCCTGACCGTAGCCCTGGCCGTAGCGGCGGTCGTCGTCCCGGCGCTCCACATAGATCCGCGCGCTCAGGCGATCCATCCGGCGGTCCAGATCGGCCATCTCCCAGCGGGTCAGGCCCCCCTGGCGATAGTGGCGTTCCAGACGCTGGAGGTCATTGAATTCAGCGCGCAGGCGGAAGGCCTCGTTGCGGCTGAGGCTGCCGTTGCGCTGGCCCATGTCGATCCGGCGTTCCAGATTGGCCTTGCGCTGGGCGATGGAGATCCAGGCCGGCTGGGCGGCGGGACCGCGGGGCGGACCGTAGTGATGGCCGCCGTGCTGCGGCGCGCCATAGGCCGGGGCGTGATTGGGGGGGCCATAGCCGCCGGGCGCGGCGGAGGCGGCGGTGGCGAGGCCGGCGGTCAGGGCGGCGCCGGCGGTCAGGGCGATCAGCAGGGTCTTCATGGGGCTAACTCCTCGGTGCAGGTCAGCCGCGATCGGCGGCGTCGAGGAGAGAAAGCCATGGTGGCGCTGACCGCTGTCTGAGCGCCCGGTTGTCCGCGGTTCACCTTGTAGCGGGCGAGGTCAGGCGACCTGGGCGGCGGCCTCGTCGGCCCGGCTCATCACCGTGCAGATGGTCTCATAGAGCTTGGCGATCTCGATGGGCTTGGCCACGTGGTCGTCCATGCCGGCGGCCAGATAGTCGCTGACCTGATGGGACAGGGCGTTGGCGGTCAGGGCTACGATGGGCGTGCGAGGCCGATGGGTCAGCACTTCCTGCGCCCGGATTTCCCGGGCCGCGGCGATGCCGTCCATCACCGGCATCTGGATATCCATCAGGATCATGTCATAGGCGCCGTCGGTCCAGGCGGCCACGGCCGCGGCCCCGTCGCCGACAATATCGACCTCCAGACCCAGGGAGCCCATCACCGCCGACAGGACCTGCTGGTTGGTGGGATTGTCCTCCGCCGCCAGGATGCGCAGGGGCCGGCCATCGCCGTCGTCGGGGGCGGCCTCGCCCGGCGTGTCGTCGAGGTCTTCAGCAGCCTGGCTCGCGGTCTGCAACACGGGGGCGGGCGTCGGCGAAGACTCTGCCGCCAGGCCCCGGGCCAGGGGCAGACGGACCTCGAACAGGGAGCCTTCGCCCTCGCGGCTGCGGGCGTGAATCTCGCCGCCCATCATCTGGGTCAGCTCCCGGCAGATGGACAGGCCAAGGCCGGTGCCGCCGAAGCGGCGGGTGGCGGTGGAGTCGGCCTGGGTGAACTTCTCGAACAGCAGCGGCAGCTTGCCCGCGGGCACGCCGACGCCGGTGTCATGAACCGTGAGGATCAGACCGCCGAGGGGATCGGCCAGGAATCGCGCCGAGACCGAGCCGGTCAGGGTGAACTTCACGGCGTTGGAGAGCAGGTTGCCGAGGATCTGGCGGATCCGGTTGGGATCGCCCCGCCACGGGCCGCGGGCGCTCTCATCGATCTCCACAGAGAAGGCGAGGCCGCGGCTTTCGGCCAGGACGCCATAGCTCGCCCGGGCGGTGGCCGCCACGGTCTCCAGGTCGAAGTCCTCCTCCACCAGGGTCAGCTTGCCGGCTTCGATCTTGGAGATGTCCAGGACGTCATTGATGACGGTGAGCAGCAGGCCGCCGGACTGACGGATCACCTCCAGCCGCCCGCGCTGGGCGGCCGGCAGGCGATCCATGGCCATGACGTCGGCCATGGCCAGGACCCCGTTCAGGGGGGTGCGGATCTCGTGGCTCATATTGGCCAGGAACTGGGACTTGAGCACATTGGCCGCATTGGCCGCGTCCCGAGCCTCGACCAGCTCATCCAGGGTCTTGTTCAGATCCCGCTCGCGGGCGTCCAGCCGGGCCAGCAGATGGTTGAAGCTGACCGCGAGGCTGCCGAACAGATCATCCCGCGCCGTGAGGCTCACCGGCGTGAACTGGCCGCTGGCCGCCACCCGGCGCATGGCCTCCGACAGGCCCTGCACCGGGGCGATGACCTGGCTGGCCAGGCTGCGGGACAGGAAGAGGGCCACCCCGACTCCCCCGAAGAACAGGGCGCCGGTCAGCGCGGCGAACTGCGGCAGCATGCCCATCAGCTGGGGTGGGCGAGCCCGGACGCTGAGTTCGCCGATCATGCGGCCATCCCAGCTCAGGCGGTGGGCCACCGCCAGGACAGAATCCGGGGCCGCTCCCGGGGCGGTGAACTGGGCCAGCACCGCGCCCTGGGCGTCGGTAAGGCGGACGCTGGAAATCCTTGGGTCGCGGCTGAGCGCCCCTACCGCGGCGCCCGCGGCGTCGAGAT
>JAHUZY010000468.1 GCA_019264505.1 Phenylobacterium sp.
CCACGGCGGGCGCGGCGAGATCAGCGGTGACCACCGCCAGGGCCTGGTAGCTGGACCGGGCCTGTTCGCGGGCCACCGCCCATTGCTGAAGCATGAAGGTGGCGCAGGCCGCCAGAAGGACCACGACCGTCGTGACCAGCGCCACGCCGGCGACCTTCGCGTGGAAGGTCGCCTCATGCCGGGCGCCAGCAGGGTCTGAGGGGCGGTCCTTGACCAAGTTCGGGGCGAGCTCCTGGGAGGGTCAATCGCCCGTCTTAGGGGAATAGTCCTAATCATTCGCTTCCGGGATTCCCGCGAGACGCGAACGCAACCTCTGCGTGAACTTGTCACAGTTGCAAGGGCGGACGGGCGTTAACTTTTGGTTTAGCTTGTTAACATTCCGTTAACCCCCAGGAGGGATGCCCCCATGGAAAAGGCGTTTGTCGCCCAGCGTGTCGCCAACAAGCTGTTTGCGACGGAAGAATCTGTCGATGCGGCCCTGGTCGAAGCCACCGAGCTGATGACCGAAATGCTGAAGGCCCGTAAGGATGTGGGCGTTTCCACCGTGTTCGGCGACGAAGCCGCCGCCAAGCTCATCGACGCCATCAAGGCGCTGGGCGAAGCCCGCACCGCCATGGTCGGCGTGCACGGCGAGCTGAACGAGGCCAAGCTGCGCCTGGGCATCCGCACCAAGCTTGTCGGCCCCGACAAGCCGCAGGAGCCGGTCCGCGCCGCGCCGATCATGCGCGACGTCGGCTGATTGCAATAGTTTAACTTCGTTGCGCCTCTAATCACGGTTAGAGGCGCAACTTATGACTACCGAAACGGCGTATATCGTCATTTGGGTCCTGCTTTGGGCCCTGTTGATCGTCGTCACCGCTTTCGCGTTCACACGCGGCGGTGCGCCGGAGCGCCTGGGCGCCGTGCTGATCCTGGCAATAACGATCGCCAGCGCCCTCGGCGACGTCTTCCTTCCCGATCAGATTTTCCTTGTGGCCCGCCTTATTGCAGAGGGCGCCCTTGCTGTGGGCTTCCTGCTGATGGCGATGCGCTACACCAGCCTTTGGCTTGGCGGCGCCATGCTGCTCCAGGCCATTCAATTCTCCCTGCAGGCCTATTATTTCGTTCTCGGGCGCGCCCATGACACCCTCTATGTCACGATCAACAATGTGGATTTCCTCGGCATTCTCGCCTGCCTGACGGCCGGGACCCTGGCGGCCAGCCGCCGGCGGCGGCGGGCGGATGCGGCGGCGTCTTTGACCCCCACAGAGGCGGTGTGAGGGGATTTTCAGCAAAAAACTGCTTGTCCTGACGCACAAATGGGCGTTTCTGCGCGGCGGGCCACGCCCTCCCAACGGGGCGCTGCTCATCTGCAAGGATGGGAGACATCGCAGTGACTGACCATACCAAGCCCGCCATGCGGCCGGCTCGCCCCGAATTCTCGTCCGGTCCGTGCGCCAAGCGCCCCGGATGGACCCCCGAAAATCTGACCAACGCCGTCCTCGGACGCTCGCATCGCTCCAAGCTGGGCAAGGCGCGGCTGAAGGACGCCATCGACCGCACCCGCCAGGTGCTGGCTGTCCCCGACGACTTCCTGATCGGCATCGTCCCCGGCTCCGACACCGGCGCCGTCGAGATGGCCATGTGGTCGATGCTGGGCGCCCGTCCGGTGCAGCTGCTGGCCTTCGAGAGCTTCGGCAAGGACTGGGTCACCGACGTGACCAAGCAGCTGAAGATCGAGGCCGAGGTGCTGTCGGCCCCCTATGGCGAGCTGCCGGACCTGAGCAAGGTGCGCAAGGACGCCGACCTGGTCTTCACCTGGAACGGCACCACCTCGGGCGTCCGCGTGCCGAACGGCGACTTCATCGCCGACGACCGCGAGGGCGTCACCATCTGCGACGCCACCAGCGCGGCCTTTGCGCAGGACCTGCCCTGGGCCAAGCTCGATGTGGTCACCTTCTCCTGGCAGAAGGCGCTCGGCGGCGAGGCCGCGCACGGCGTCCTGATCCTGTCGCCCCGCGCCGTGGCCCGCCTGGAGAGCTACGCCCCGGCCTGGCCGATGCCCAAGCTCTTCCGCATGACCAAGGGCGGCAAGGTGAATCTCGAAATCTTCGAGGGCGCCACCATCAACACGCCGTCCATGCTCTGCGTGGAAGACGCCATCGACGCCCTGAAATGGGCCGAGCGCATCGGCGGCCTGACCGAGATGCGCCGCCGCGCCGAAGCCAACCTCGATGTCCTGGCCCGCTGGGTGGACAAGACGTCCTGGATCGAGTTCCTGGCCGCCGATCCGGCCATCCGGTCCAACACCTCGGTCTGCCTCAAGGTCGTCGACCCCCGCGTCACCGCCCTGGACGAGGCCGCCCAGGCCGATTTCGCCAAGAAGCTGGCCGCGGTCCTCGAGAAGGAAGCCGTGGCCCTGGATATCGGCGGCTATCGCGACGCCCCTCCGGGCCTGCGCATCTGGTGCGGCGCCACGGTGGAGACCTCCGACCTGGAGGCCCTCACCCCCTGGCTGGACTGGGCCTTCGAGACCCTGTCGGAAACCCTCCAGGCCGCCTGATCCACTTAAAGCCCTCCCCCCGTGCGGGGGAGGGTTGGGAGGGGGGTGAAACGCCGCCCCTCCGTCATGATCGCAATCGCTCCGCCAACACCCCACCCCAACCCCTCCCCGCAAGGGGGAGGGGCTCTGATGAAGAGAACCGCCCATGCCCCGCGTCCTCATCGCTGACAAGCTGAGCCCCGCCGCCATCGAGATCTTCAAGCAACGCGGCGTCGACGCCGATGTGAAGACCGGCCTGACCAAGGACGAACTGCTCCAGATCATCGGCGACTATGACGGTCTGGCCGTCCGCTCGGCCACCAAGGCCGACAAGGACGTCATCGCCGCCGCCAAGAAGATGAAGGTCATCGGCCGGGCCGGCATCGGGGTCGACAATGTCGACATCCCCGCCGCCACCGCCGCCGGCATCGTGGTGATGAACACCCCCTTCGGCAATTCCATCACCACCGCCGAACACGCCATCGCCATGATGTTTGCGCTGGCCCGCCAGCTGCCCGCCGCCGACGTCTCCACCCAGGCCGGCAAGTGGGAGAAGAACCGCTTCATGGGCGTCGAGGTATACGCCAAGACGCTCGGCCTGATCGGGGCCGGCAATATCGGCTCCATCGTCGCCGACCGGGCGCTGGGCCTGAAGATGAAGGTGGTGGCCTATGACCCCTTCCTGTCGCCGGAACGCGCCGTCGAGCTGGGCGTCGAGAAGGTCGAGCTGGACGAGCTGCTGGCCCGCGCCGACTTCATCACCCTGCACACCCCGCTCACCGACAAGACCCGCAACATTCTGTCGGCCGAGAACCTGGCCAAGGCCAAGAAGGGCGTGAAGATCATCAACTGCGCCCGCGGCGGCCTGGTGGATGAGGCGGCCCTGCGCAAGCTGCTGGACGAGGGTCACATCGGCGGCGCGGCCTTTGACGTGTTCGTCGAGGAGCCGGCCAAGGCCAATGTCCTGTTCGGCGCCGAGAACTTCATCGCCACCCCGCACCTGGGCGCCTCGACCAACGAGGCCCAGGAAAACGTCGCCCTGCAGGTGGCCGAGCAGATGAGCGACTATCTGCTCACCGGGGCTGTGACCAATGCGCTGAACTCGCCGTCGGTGACCGCCGAAGAAGCCCCGCGCCTGGCGCCCTTCATCGCGCTGGCCGGCAAGCTCGGCGTCTTCGCCGGTCAGATGGTCGACTACGGCGTCGCCGCCATCGACATCGCCTATGAGGGCGAGGTCTCCAAGCTGAACGCCAAGCCGCTGACCGCCGCGGCCCTGGCCGGCGTCCTGCGGCCCATGCTGGGGGACGCGGTCAACATGGTCTCGGCCCCGGCCGTGGCCAAGGAGCGCGGCATCACGCTCTCGGAATCGCACCAGGAAGACTCGCCCATCTATGAGAGCCTGATCCGCATCACCGTCACCACCGAGAAGGGTAAGCGCTCCTTCGCCGGCTCGGTCCTGGCCGGCACGCCGCGGGTGGTGGAGGTCAAGGGCATGGATCTGGACGCGCCCTTCGGCCCGACCATGCTCTATGTGAACAACGAGGATAAGCCGGGCTTCATCGGCGCCCTGGGCGTCATGCTGGCCGAGGCCGGCGTCAACATCGCCACCTTCAACCTGGGCCGCGTCTCGGCCGGGGACGACGCCATCGCCCTGGTCGGCGTCGACCAGGTGCCCAGCGAAGCCCTGATGGCCAACATCCAGGCCCTTCCCCATGTGAAGGAAGCGCGCACCCTGCGCTTCTGAGCTGACTTGCCAGGCGGCGGCGTCCCAGCGACGCTGCCGCCATGGCTGGCCCCCCGGACGAAAAACACTCCCGCACCGTGCCCGGCGGGCGCGGTTACTGGCGGACGCAGCGGCTCTGGGCGCTCGCCGCCGGCCTGCCCGTTCAGCAGGTTCCCCTCTCCGATATCCCTGAGTTCGATCTCGACTGCTGGTTCCAGGGGCGGCACACCCCCAGCATCCGCGAGGTGGCCGGCCACGCCCGGCGCATCTTCAACGCCGAGCTGTCCTATCCGGTGATCCTGAACGCCGAGGGCCAGCTGATGGACGGCGCCCACCGCCTGGCCAAGGCCTGGCTGGAAGGCGCCACCCACATCGCCGCGGTGCGCTTCATCGAGACGCCCGAGCCGGACTGGATCAAGACCGACGCCGACGGATAGTCCCAGACGCGCCTTCGGTTTCTCGATGGGCCGCGCGTTCACGACTTAGAGCTTAGAACCTCATGCGGCGCCGGCGAGCCTGTTTCCCGCGCCAGCCTGTGGTAATGCGCCGTCCACGGACGATCAGCCCCACGGACGCCCCCTTTGGCCAAGACCACACTCGACAAGGACCTCGGTAAGGTCACGCGCCTGCAGAGCGCCACCCAGGATATCTCTCGTCAGATCGCCCTGCCGGGACTCTCGATCCTGTTTCTGGTGGCGGTGACCATCTTCGCCACCCTGGTGGTGGCCGACGGGCCCCTGGCCATCTATGCGATCATCGGCGCGGTGGTCGCCGGCTATCTGGCCCTGAACATCGGGGCCAATGACGTGGCCAACAATATGGGTCCGGCGGTGGGCAGCAAGGCCCTGCCCATGGCCGCGGCCCTGGTCATAGCCGGCATCTGCGAGGCCGCCGGCGCCATCCTGGCCGGCGGGGACGTGGTCGCCACCGTCTCCAAGGGCATCATCACCCCGCCCGCCGATCTGGGGACCATCAACTTCATCCTGGTGATGACCGCCGCCCTGTTCGCCGCCGCGGTCTGGATCAACCTGGCCACCGTGATCGGGGCGCCGGTCTCCACCAC
>JAHUZY010000023.1 GCA_019264505.1 Phenylobacterium sp.
CAGCAGTCCCGGCCGCCGCAGGCCTCGCCGCGTCAGGGCCGGCGCGATTATCGCCAGCCTGCCGCGGTCATCAGGGCCTGGGCCTCAGCCTGACGCGGCCCATAGGTCGCCACCGGCATCGGGTGGGCGGCGAAGTCGGCATAGGCGGCGGTGGGTTCAGGGGCGGCGACGCCAGGGCTGGCGGGGTATTCGCCGTTTTCCTGCGAGACCATGGTCTGGGCTTCCGGAGAGGCCAGGAACTCCAGCAGTCGGATGGCGGCCTCGCGGTGGGGGGCGTTGGTCGTCACCCCGGCGCCGGAGACGTTCACATGCGCCCCCTGGCCGTCCAGGGACGGGAAGGCCAGCTTGACCTTCTCGGTGACCGCCCGGTCGCCCGCGTCGTCGCCGGCGGCCATGCGGATGTAATAATAGCTGTTGGTCAGCGCGATCTGGCAGACGCCTGCGGCCACGGCGCGGATCTGGTCCCGGTCGCCGCCTTCCGGCTGACGGGCGAGGTTAGCCACGATACCGCGGGCCCACTCAGCGGTCTTTTCCGGCCCCCAGGCCTCGATCAGGGCGCCCACCAGGGACAGGTTGTAGATGTTGTCCGACGACCGGACGCAGAGCTGACCACGGAACCGGGGACTGGCGATGTCCTCATAGGAGGCGATCTCTTCAGGGCGCACCTGGCCGGCGTCATAGGCCACCACGCGGGCCCGGCGCTGGATGCCGAACCAGCGGCCCTCCGGCTCCCGGAGGTTTTCCGGGATGGCGGTCGTCAGCGCCTCGGACTGGACCGGCGCCAGCAGGCCGGCCTCCTGCGCGCGCCACAGGGCGCCGGCGTCAGCGGCCACGAAGACGTCAGCGGGGCTTGCGGCGCCCTCGCTCTGCATGCGCGCGATCAGCTGCGGCGCGGAGCCTTCGATGATGTTGACCTTGATGCCCGTCGCCCCGGTGAACTGCTCATAGAGCTTCTGGTCCACGTCATAATGGCGGGCGCTGTAGACATTGACCTCGCCACCGGCGGCGTCGGCTTCAGCGGCGGGCTCGGTGGCCGGGCTGCAGGCGGCGAGCGACAGGGCGGCGGCGAGGCCGGCGAACACGGTCAGGCGTGGGGTCACGGGGATGGCTCCTCTGATCGGCCCAAGACTTAGAGACATTGAGAACCCGTCGCAATGACTCGTGACTCTTGCCCCTCGTGCGGCGGCGGAATCTACCCTAGTGGGCTGGCATAGCCCTGGAGCGCCTGGATGAATCCTGACGAAGCACCAAAGGCGCCCCCGCGGGTTCCCTTCTCCGAGGCCTTGCGGGTCTGGGCCCGGATCGCCGCCCTCTCCTTCGGCGGCCCGGCCGGCCAGATCGCGGTGATGCACAGGATCCTGGTGGAGGAAAAGCGCTGGCTCGGCGAGCAGAGATTCCTGCACGCGCTGAACTACTGCATGCTGCTGCCCGGCCCCGAGGCCCAGCAACTGACCATCTATATCGGCTGGCTGATGCACCGGACGCTGGGCGGGCTGGCGGCCGGCCTGTTGTTCATTCTGCCAGGCTTCCTGGCGATCATGGGCCTGAGCATCCTCTATCTGACCCTGGGGGATGTCGGACCGGTGTCGGCGATCTTCTTCGGGCTGAAGGCGGCCGTCCTGGTGATCGTCGTCCAGGCCATGCTGCGGATCGGCGGCCGCGCCCTGCGCAATGGCGCGCTGATCGCCGTGGCGGCGGCGGCCTTCATCGCCATCGCCGTGTTCGGCGCGCCCTTTCCGCTGATCATCCTCGCCGCCGGCCTGATCGGCTTTTTCGGCGCCCAGGCCGGACTTCCAGCCTTTGCGGTCAGCGCAGGGCATGGAGGCGCTGCGGGCGCGAGCGTGGCCGATAGCCAGACCGTGCTGGGGGACACCAATCCCGACCACACCCAGCCGAACCTCGCCTGGGCGCTACGGATCGCCGGGGTGATCCTGGTGCTCTGGCTGGCGCCTGTCCTGGCCCTCGGCCTGACCTTGGGATGGGACAACACCTTCACCCAGATCGCGGTCTTCTTCAGCAAGATGGCCGTGGTCACCTTTGGCGGCGCCTATGCGGTGCTGGCCTATGTGGCCCAGGAAGCCGTCCAGACCTATGGCTGGCTGCGCCCTGGCGAGATGCTGGACGGACTGGCCCTGGCCGAGACCACGCCTGGCCCCCTGATCATGGTCACCCAGTTCGTGGGATTCCTGGGGGCCGCGCGGGGCGCCACGGCACTAGACCCCCTGTGGGCCGGCGTGCTGGGCGGGGTGCTGACCACCTGGGTCACCTTCACCCCCTGCTTCCTCTGGATCTTCCTGGGCGCGCCCTTCGTCGAGGCCCTGCGGGGCGCCCGCGCGCTTAACGCCGCCCTGGGGGCGATCACGGCGGCGGTGGTGGGGGTGATCCTGAACCTCGCCCTCTGGTTCGCCCTGCACGTGATGTTCGATGAGGTCAGGGAGATCGGCGGGCCCTGGCTCGCCCTGCAGGTTCCGGTCCTTGGCTCCCTGAACCTGGCCAGCCTGCTTCTGACCCTGGCGGCGGCGGTGGCGGCTTTCGGCTTCAGGGTCGGCGTTCTGCCGCTGCTGCTGGGGTGCTCCGCCGCCGGCCTGGCCCTCTACGGCGCCGGACTTCTGCCCTGAGGCGATCGGTGCAATTGCACTAAAAGCGGCCGGACTGCTAAGACAGGTCCATCATGAAAAACGCCGATCACCCCTCCAGTCTCAGCGCCGGCCTGCGCTGCCGCTGTCCCAATTGCGGTCAGGGCAAGCTGTTCAGGGGTTACCTGACCCTGGCCGAAGGCTGCGACCAGTGCGGTCTGGACTACAGCTTCGCCGACCCGGCCGATGGCCCGGCCTTCTTCGTGATGACCGGCGTCGGGATTGTCGTCACTACGCTTTGGGCCATCTGGGCGGTGATGGCCCAGCCCCCGATCTGGGCGCAGATGGCTGTGGCCTTCCCGGCCATGATCGGCGGCTGCCTGGGCAGCCTGCGGCCGGTCAAGGCCTGGCTGGTGGCTGAGCAGTTCGTTCACAAGGCCGGCGACGCCGAGTTCGTGAGCGTCGGCAAGCACGGCGAGGGCGGCTTCACCTGGGATCGCCGCAAGGCCTCAGGCGGCTAAAACACCGCGCGCCATTAACCTGCTGTTTGGCAAAGCGCGCCACGGCTCTCCCCATGGGGAGAGATGATGTGACCTTGGAAGACCGGTTCAAGTCGGCCGTGCGCCGCGCCTATGGCGCCGCCGGCGTACGACTGCAGGAACATCACGCCGACTCCCTGGCCAGCGTCTACGCCAACTGGGCCCAGGGCGCCGACGAGAGCGTGGTGGCCCGCGTCGAACGCGCCCTGGCGGCCTCGCTCGGGGTCCGGGTCTAACGCCCCGGCGTCGCCAGGATCTCCACCTCGCCGGCATAGCCCATGGCCCGGACCGCAGCGATCTGCGCCTCGATCTCCGGGAGCGGCAGGGCCGTCGGGCGGCTGAACATGTAGGTCTTCTCAAAACCCGGCTCGGCGGAGACGAACCACTGGCCATCCGGCGCGTGGGCGATCACCCGGTAGGTGATGCTGGGGCGGAAGGGTCCAAAGCGGTAGCGGACCGCGAGCTCCGCGTTCTGGCCCGGATCCTGGCGTTCGCCCGCGCCGGAGATGGCCCGCTCACGACCATCAGCCCCGCCCTGGCGGCAGGCGTCGGTGACGGCGATCTCGCCTCGCTCGGTCCGGCCATAGGTGGTGGTGGCGTATTCGCAGCCGCGGGTCAGGCGGGTGGGGGTGCGGGCCTGCTCGTACCAGACGCCAGAATAGAAACTGTCGAACGACAGGGGTCCGGCGGTCGGCGGATCAGCCGCCTGGCTGGGTCCCGCCAGGACGAGGAACGACAGACCGGCCAGGGCGGCGGCGGACATGGATAGCTTCGACACGGCAAGGCTCCTTGGGATCGCGCAGGGACTCTGAAGGTACGGCGCGGCGCCTGCTGCGGCTTCACGCCCCCCGTGCGTCCTGCGCCGCGACCCGCTAAAGGGTGGGCGATGCTGCGGATCTCCGAACTCAAGCTGCCCCTGGACCACGACGCCGGCGCCCTGCCCGCCGCCATCGCCGCGCGGCTGGGGGTGACCGAGGCCGACATCACCACTTGGTCGGTGTGGAAGCGGGCCCATGACGCCCGGCGCAAGTCGGCGATCCTCAAGGTCTATATCGTCGATGTCGAGGTCGCGGACGAGGCGGCGGTGCGCGCGCGGGTTAGCGAGGATCCGCATATCCGCCCGACGCCCGACACCGCCTATCGCCATGTGGCCACAGCCCCTCCGCCCGGGCGCTTGCGCCCGGGGGTCATCGGCGCGGGGCCGTGCGGTCTGTTCGCCGGCCTGATCCTGGCCGAGATGGGCTTCCGTCCCATCATCCTCGACCGGGGCAAGGTGGTGCGGGAGCGGACCAAGGACACCTGGGGCCTCTGGCGGCGCAGCGAGCTGAACCCGGAGTCCAACGTCCAGTACGGCGAAGGCGGGGCCGGCACATTCTCCGACGGCAAGCTCTACAGCCAGATCAAGGACCCGCGCTTCCTGGGCCGCAAGGTGCTGAACGAGTTCGTCGCCGCAGGCGCCCCGCCTGAGATCCTCACCGAGGCCCACCCCCATATCGGCACCTTCCGCCTGGTGACCATGGTGGAGTCCCTGCGGGCCAAGATCGAGGCCCTGGGCGGCGAGTACCGCTTCCAGCACCGGGTGACCGATTTCGAGTTCAACCGCGGGCCGGACGGCGGACGGCGACTGCGCGGCCTCCACCTGCATACGGGTGAGTTCCTGGAGGCCGACCATGTGGTCCTGGCCATCGGCCATTCCTCGCGGGACACCTTCCAGGCGCTGTACGACCAGGGCGTCCACGTGGAGGCCAAGCCCTTCTCCATCGGCTTTCGGATCGAACACCCCCAGTCCTGGATCGACCAGGCCATGTTCGGCCCCTGCGCCGGCCATCCGGACCTGGGGGCGGCGGCCTATTCGCTCTCCCACCCCTGCGCCAATGGCCGCACGGTCTATTCCTTCTGCATGTGCCCGGGGGGAACGGTGGTGGCGGCGGCCTCAGAGCCGGGCCGGCTGGTCACCAACGGCATGAGCCAGTATTCACGCAATGAGCGCAACGCCAATGCCGGCTTCGTGGTCGGGATCACTCCGGCCGACTATCCCAGCGACCATCCCCTGGCCGGCATCGAGCTTCAGCGCGACCTGGAGGCCCGGGCCTTCGTCGCCGGAGGCCAGGACTATTTCGCGCCCGGCCAGCGGCTCGCCGACTTCATGGCCGGCCAGGCCTCGACCGACCTGGGGCCGGTGATCCCCAGCTATCGCCCGGGCGTTCGCCCCACCGATCTTGCGCCGCTGATGCCCGACTATGTGATCGAGGCCATGCGCGAGGCCCTGCCGGTGTTTGGCCGCAAGATCCCCCGCTATGACGATCCCGACGCCCTGCTGACCGGGGTCGAGACCCGCACGTCTTCGCCCGTGCGGATCACCCGCGGCGCCGACTTCCAGAGCCTGAACGTGCGCGGCCTCTACCCGGCCGGCGAAGGCGCCGGCTATGCCGGCGGCATCTTCTCGGCCGCCGTCGACGGCATCAAGGTGGCCGAAGCCGTCGCCCGCGCTATGGCCACCGAGGCCGTCGCCGCCTGAGCAACCTCCCTCCGAACGACCGGTATCAATCGCGCGCACCCCATGACGCCCGTTCCGCCTGACGGAACGCCGTTCCGGGACTTGGAATTCTTTTCCCCGGTATGCCATAGTTGGCCCCGGAGAAGAGGACTCAGACGCCAATCATGGACCGGGCGGTCGCGCGCAGTTTCGCCTTGCTGGAATGCCTCGTCCGGGCCGGCGAACCCCTCCGTCTGGCCGACATCTGCCAGCAGGTGGACCTGCAGAAGAGTACGGCCCACCGGATCCTGCGTACGCTGGGCGAGCTGGGCTATGCCGATCAGGACAGCGCCGGCCGCTACCAGGCCACCCTGCGCGCCTGGGAGCTTGGGGCGGGCCTGATCGCCGACCACCCGATCAAGCGCGCTGCGACCGGGTTCCTGCAGGGGCTGCATCGCACCACCGGCGAGACGGTCAGCCTGACCCTGCTCTCAGGCGACGACGTCCTCTACCTGGACAAGATCATCGCGCCACGCCCCGTGCGTTTCAGGACTCGCATCGGCAGCCGGGCGCCTGCTGCGCTGACCGCCGGCGGCAAGGCGATCCTGGCGGCGCGCCCTGACGGCGAGGACATCCTCGCCCGCAACGCAGAACGTCAGCCCCTGGATGTGGCGGCCCTCAAGGCCGAGCTCCATGAGGCGCGGCGGGCGGGATACGCCCGCTCCGGCTACAGCCCCGGGGTCACCAGCCTCGGCGTCGCCATCGC
>JAHUZY010000091.1 GCA_019264505.1 Phenylobacterium sp.
CTGGGTGACCGTCGCGCCCAGCTGGATGCGCCGGTCGGTCTTCGAAAACGCCAGCTGCTGAGCGTCGGTATTGGCGACCACGAACTCCACGCCTTCGAGGTGCGCCTCGATCATGTTGTTCACAGCGTTTCCGCCTGCGCCGCCGACGCCAAACACCACAATACGCGGCTTCAGCTCGGTCTCGCGCGGCGCCGTCAGTGCAATAGCCATAGGACCCACCGTCCTCCGCAAATCTGTTGAAGCGTACGCGACCCGCCCGCGACACGCTCCGATTGGGATGCGGTTAACTTAACGACCATCATCCTTAATCGAACGTAAACCGCTTACATTGAGTCGGAGGTCCGTCGACCCAAGCCGAACGCATTTTTTTGTTGCCCCATAAGGCTTAATTGCGATTTTGCGGCGAAGTTGAGGCTTGGCCTCAGCTGGAACTGCGGCGGCATGGCGCAGGCTCCGGCGAAAGAACACCGGGACCTTGTTAACCTTGACCTCAGGTCGACTAGACTTGTCGCTAAAGGTTTTCGCGCAACCAGGCGGCGGCCTTGGTCACCGGATTGGCCCGGGGGTCGAGGCTCTCGCGACGGATCCGGGCGCCGGACATCGACTTGGCCGACACCGCTTCGCGGGGTCCGAAGGCCGCCCGGTGCAGGACGCCGGCCGCAGCGCAGAAGGCCGGACCTGACGCCGCATCGGCCAGGTGGGGCACCCGCCGCGGACGACCCAGGCGAACGGGACGGTCGAACACCCGCACGGCGACTTCACGCACGCCGGCCAGCTGGCTCGCGCCGCCCGTCAGGACCAGACTGGCGCCCGGCTCCACAGGGGCGCCCGAGGCCTTCAGCCGGTCGCGCAGCAGTTCCAGGGTCTCTTCGACCCGCGGGGCGATGATTCCCTTGAGCAGGGAGCGCGGGGCGATCACGGGGCCCGCGCCGGCGTCGTCGCCCCGGGGCGGGGCCTCGATCATCTCGCGGTCCTCATTGGCCGAGGCGATGGCCGAGCCGTGCAGGGTCTTGATGCGCTCGGCGCCGGCCATGGAGGTCGACAGTCCGCGGGCGATGTCGGCGGTCACATGCTGGCCGCCCACCGGAAGGGTTTCCACATGCACCAGGCTGCCGGCGGTGAACACCGCCGCCGAGGTGGATCCGCCGCCCATGTCGATGCACACGGCGCCCAGGTCCATCTCGTCCTCTTCCAGGGCCGCCAGGGCCGAGGCGAAGGGCGCGGCGACCACGCCTTCGAACTGCAGGTGGGCCCGCTCGACGCAGGCGCCCAGGGTCTGGAAGGCGGTCTCGCTGACCGAGACGACCAGGAGCTCCACGGCCAGGCTGCGGCCGAACATGGCGCGGGGATCGCGCACGCCGCTCTGGCCATCCACCCGCCAGGCGATAGGCAGGATGTGGACGGGGCGGCGCTCGGGCAGCTTCACCGGCGACAGGGCCGACTGGATGGCGCGGACCAGATCATGGTCGGAGATCGGCCGGGCGCCGAGGCTCACGCGGCCGGAGATTCTGTGGCTGGCCAGCTGCCCGCCGGCCATGGCGACGGTGACGCCCTGGACGTTGACGCCGGCCACGTTCTCGGCCCGCTCCACGGCCTGGGCGATGGCGTCGGACGCTTCGTCCAGATTGACGATGGCCCCGCCGCGGATGCCGCGGGACTGGACATAGCCCACACCGGCGGCCGTGAGGGTGCGATCCCCCCGGCGCACGCCGTCGGGCTTCATGATGAAGCAGGACACCTTGGAGGCGCCCAGATCCACCGCAGCCACCAGGGGCTGGCGGCCCAGAGCGGCCTTGAGGCTTTCGCGGCTGCTGTTGCGATCGACCGTTTTGGTCCCGAACGGCACGGTTCTTCCTTCCACCACCTAGGCGCCGTCGGCGACCAGGCCGCTGGAGCGGACCTGATCACGCGGCCGCACCGCCACCATCGTCGGATCGCGCAGGTCGATCCGTGCAAATCCCAGCTCGAGAATGCGAGAGCGCTGGTCGAGCTGTTCCAGCTGAATCAGGGCCGCTTCTTCGTCGACCGCCGGAAGTTGAACGAGAGACCCATCTTTCAGGCGCAGGTCCCAGCGCCGGTCATCAACCCGCACCAGGGCCTCTACCCGGCTCATCAGCCGCGGGCGCGCAGCGATGCGCGGCAGGATGGCCGCCGCATGCTGATCGGCGCCCTGGCCGACCACCAGGGGCAGGCTGGCCGACTGCAGGGGGCTCGCCTCGGGAATGACGCGACCTTCTGCGTCGATCACCCGGCTGGCGCCGTTGTGCTGCCACACGGCCAGTTGGCGGCGTTCGGAAATGGCGATGATCAGGGTGTCGGGGAGCAGGCGCACGATCTGCGCCTCCTCGACCCAGCCGACCGATTCGACGCGGGCGCGCAGGGCTTCCAGATCAAGACCCAGGACAGGCTGATCCTTGTAGACGCCGGCTGCGCTCAGAATGTCGGCGGTGGCCGCCGGCGATGCGCCCTGGACGTGGACGGCGTTGAGACGGAAGCCCAGCGATGCGAACTGCTGGCCGATTGCGGCCTTGGTCCCCGCCCCCAGACGTTCGGCCCGGTCGCCCGTCGCCAGGGCCACCACGGCCATGACCGCCAGCACGCCGCCGGCGGCGATCAGGGCATGGGTCGGAGACAGGCCGATGCGACCCGCCGCGCCGAGCTTGCCGGGCGTGTAGCCGCCCGCCTTGGCCTTGGAGGGGCCGCGGGACTTTCGGGGACTGGCGGGCGCTTTGGCCCGGGGCTTCGCCTTAGACTGCGCTCCCCCCCGCAATGCCGCGGGCATAGGCGTCCTCCGTAATCCAAAGCACCAGTTGGTCGAAATCCACCCCAAGCTTGGCCGCCTGCTCGGGGACGAGCGAGGTCGGCGTCATGCCGGGCTGGGTATTGACCTCTAAGAGGACCAGAATGTCGTTAATGTCGTCATAACGAAGATCCGAGCGGGTCACCCCACGACAACCCAGGGCTGCGTGGGCGCGCTCGCTGAGCTCCATAGCTTTTTCAAAGACATGGCGCGGAATATCGGCCGGGATGACGTGGTCTGAACCGCCTTCGCCATACTTGGCCTCGTAGTCATAGAAGCCTGTCTTGGGG
>JAHUZY010000084.1 GCA_019264505.1 Phenylobacterium sp.
CCATCGAGGACTTCAAGCGCCCCGACCGGGTGGTGGTAGGCCTGGAGGATGAGCGGGCCCGTCCGGTGATGAGCGAGCTCTACCGGCCGCTGTTCCTCAACGAGACGCCCATCGTCTTCACCGGCCGGCGGACCAGCGAGCTGATCAAGTATGCGGCCAACGCCTTCCTGGCCATGAAGATCACCTTCATCAACGAGATGGCCGACCTGTGCGAGGCCGTTGGCGCCGACGTGCAGCAGGTCGCCAAGGGCATCGGCCTGGACAACCGGATCGGCGGCAAGTTCCTGAACGCCGGGCCAGGCTATGGGGGCTCCTGCTTCCCGAAGGACACCCTGGCCCTGGTGCGCACGGCCACCGACTTCGGCGCGCCGGTGCAGCTGATCGAGACCACGGTGCGGGTCAATGACCAGCGCAAGAAGGCCATGGCCGACAAGGTGGTCCAGGCCATGGGCGGGGATGTGAAGGGCAAGCGGATCGGGGTGCTGGGCCTCACCTTCAAGCCCAATACAGACGACATGCGCGATGCGCCGAGCCTGGACATTATCCCGGCCCTGCAGGCGCTCGGGGCCACGGTCACGGCCTATGATCCGGAGGGCGAGCGCGAGGCGCGCCATCTGCTGAAGGATGTGGCGTTTGCGGCGGAGCCCTATGCCGTGGCCAAGGACGCCGATGCGGTGGTGATCATCACCGAATGGGATCAGTTCCGGGCGCTCGATCTCGACCGCCTGAAGGCGGCGATGAAGACGCCGGTCCTGGTTGATCTGCGCAATATCTACCGGCCTGACGACGTACGCCGCCAGGGGTTCGACTATGTGAGCATCGGGCGGGCCTGAGGGCGACGCCCGGAGCCGGCCTCTAGCCCAGCGGCATCAGGCTGAGCAGGTGTTGCACGATCCAGGCGGCGCCGGCCCAGAAGGCCAGGCTGAGGACAGCTACAAAGGCAAGGCAGGCGATCGAGGCGGGGCCCCGATTGACATTCCCTTGCCCGCGACCCGCCATGGCGGTGTTGCGAGACATGCGTTTCTCCCAGTCGATCTTGGGTCATCGCGCCGGTCGAGCGGTGCGAACATTACGAGACTGACACAATAGCTGGGCCGTGGATAGGGTTTCCGGAAACCTGCCGGAAAGCGTTCAAAATCCCGTCAGGCTGCGGCTTGGCGGACCACCCCTGCGAGCTCGTGAACGATCTCGAAGATCAGTTTTTCGTCGTCGCCCTCGGCCATGATTCGGATCAGCGGCTCGGTGCCGGACGCCCGGACCAGAAGCCGACCTGAACCATTGAGCCGTTGTTCGGCCTGGGCGATGGCGCCCTTGACGCTTTCGCTGTCGAGGGGGCGACCGCCGCCGAAGCGGACATTTTCCAGCAGCTGCGGCACAGGCTCGAACTGCCGGGCGAGCGCGCTCATGGGCTTGTCGGCCTGTTTGAGCACCGCCAGCACCTGCAAGGCGGCCAGGAGCCCGTCGCCCGTGGTGGAGAAGTCCGACAGAATCACATGGCCCGACTGTTCGCCGCCGAGGTTGAAGCCGCCCTCGCGCATCCGCTTCATCACGGCGCGGTCGCCCACGGCGGTGCGCTCCAGGATCAGGCCGCGCTCGCTGAGAAACCGCTCCAGACCGAGGTTCGACATGACGGTGGCCACCACGCCGCCGCCGGTCAGCTGGTCCCGGGCGGCCCAGTGGCCGGCGATCAGGGCCATGATCTGGTCGCCATCCACCACATGGCCGGTCTCGTCGCAGATCACCAGCCGGTCGGCGTCGCCGTCGAGCGCGATGCCGATATCGGCGCGGTATTCCCGCACCATCTTGGCCATGGCCTCGGGATGGGTGGAGCCGCAGTCATTGTTGATGTTGAAGCCATTGGGCTCGACGCCCAGACGGATCACCTCGGCGCCCAGCTCATAGAGGGCGGTGGGAGCCACCTTGTAGGCCGCGCCATTGGCGCAATCGATGACGATGCGCAGGCCGTTCAGGCTGAGCCGGCGGGGGAAGGCGGCCTTGGCGATCTCCACATAGCGGGCCTGGGAATCGTCGATCCGCGCCACCCGGCCCAGGGCGTCGGGCGCCGCCAGCCGTTCCTGCAGCCCCTCGTCCATCAGGGCCTCGATCTCCAGCTCCCGGGCGTCGGAGAGCTTGTAGCCATCGGGGCCGAACAGCTTGATGCCATTGTCGGAATAGGCGTTGTGCGAGGCGCTGATCATTACGCCGAGGTCAGCGCGCATCGAGCGGGTCATCATGGCCACGCCGGGGGTCGGCATGGGACCCAGCAGGCGGACATCCATGCCGACGCTGGTGAACCCCGCCACCAGGGCCGGCTCGATCATATAGCCCGACAGGCGGGTGTCCTTGCCGATCACCACCAGGTGGCGCCGCGCGTCCTGGGACATGAACACCTTGCCCGCCGCCATGCCGACCCGCAGGGCGACCTCGGCGGTCATAGGGTGGCGGTTAGCCTCCCCCCGGATGCCGTCGGTTCCAAAATAGGCGCGGTTGGTCATGTCGGACTCGCGAAACGATCGGAAACCCAGATTTAGTCGACGCCGCGTTTGCGAATGCTAAAGGCGGCGCGGGGCGAGAGATTAGGCGCGTCGGAGGCATCCGGCAAAACGGTGAGGTAAGGCCATGTGCGGCATCATAGGCATCGTCGGCAAGAGCGACGTCCAGAACCGGCTGGTGGAGAGCCTGCTGCGCCTGGAGTATCGCGGCTATGACTCCGCCGGTGTGGCGGGCGTGACCGCCCCAGGCCAGGTGGAGCGCCGCCGGGCGCAGGGCAAGATCCGCGCCCTGCAGGACGTCCTGGCGGCCCAGCCGCTGGTGGCCAAGGTCGGCATCGGCCACACCCGCTGGGCGACCCACGGGGCGCCGTCCGAGCGCAACGCCCACCCGCACACCGCCGGCCGCGTCACCCTGGTCCACAACGGAATCATCGAGAATTTCGCCGAGCTGCGCCGGGAGCTGGAAGCCCACGGCCGGGTGTTCTCCAGCGACACCGACACCGAGGTGATCGCCCAGCTGATGGACGCCCAGCTGGATACAGGCCTGTCGCCGCTCCTGGCGCTGAAGGCGACCCTGGACCGGCTGACCGGCGCCTTCGCCCTGGCCGTCCTGGTGGCCGGCGAGGACGAGGCCATCCTGGGCGCCCGGCGGGGCAGCCCCCTGGTGGTGGGCTATGGCGAGGGCGAGATGTTCCTGGGCTCCGACGCCCTGGCCGTCGGCCCGTTCACCAACAGGGTCGCCTATCTGGAAGAGGGCGACTTCGTCCGCATCGACCATGGCAAGGCCGAGATCTTTGACGCCGCCGGCGAAAGCGTGGTCCGGGAGGTCAAGCAGCTGGCCCGGGCCGCGGCCCTGGTGGAGCGGGGCAACTACCGGCATTTCATGGAGAAGGAGAT